>JBGSIG010000067.1:0-6571 GCA_041742655.1 Ferruginibacter sp.
GGTAACATCATGATAAATACCATTGCTAACATAAATATCTGTTTGCCCATCGTTGTCGGCATCAAACATCAGTGCACCCCAACTCCAATCGCTGGCAGCCACACCGCTGTAAAAAGCAGTTTCCATAAATTTACCATTTGCATTATTTACCTGCAATGCATTTTGTGTAAACTGGTTGTAAAATCCCTGCTTCTGTTTAAGCTTAAAAACATCATAATTTTCAAACGAAGTGTTTGCTTTTAAACGATAGTCATCATCCGGAAGCATGTCAGTGGTAAATATATCAGGATAGCCATCGTTGTTGATGTCCTGCAGATCGGCACCCATAGAAGACAAGCTTGTATGCTGCACACGCTGTTCCAGTTCGTCTTTAAATGTGCCGTTTTGTTGATTGATGTACAAATAATCTCTTTCAAAAAAATCGTTGGACACATAGATATCAGGATAACCATCATCATTTATATCTCCAACGGTTACGCCAAGGCCAAGGCTAATAAGTCCACCGTGAATACCTGCCTGTTTGGTAACTTCTGTAAAATGCCCGTTATCATTGCGGTATAAATGGTCACCGCCGCCTTTCAGGAAATCTGCAACAGCCGATTGCTCCAATGGAATATCACGCATGTTTGCATAGTTTAAAGTATTTACCGGAATGGGGCTATTGTTAACCATAAAGCAGTCAAGATCACCATCTAAATCATAATCAAAAAAAGATGCCTGTGTTGTGTAGCCACTATTATCTAAGCCATACTTTGCAGCACTTTCGATAAAAGTCAGGTCGTGGTTATTTATGAACAGTTGATTTTTCTTTAACGCACTATCAAACATATTGCCGGCATTGCACACGTATAGGTCGAGCCAGCCATCGTCGTTAATATCAACCAAAACCACACCTGTGCTCCATTGCTTTTTTTCGCCAAATCCTGCATTTTCAGAAATATCCAGAAACTGAAAATTACCCTTGTTTAAATACAATTTGTTGGCGCCTTGGTTGGCTGTAAAAAATACTTCAGGTAATCCATCGTTGTTGAGGTCGCCTGTAGCTACCCCGCCGCCATTGTAAAAATTGCGATAATTAAAAACATTTAAATTCTTTGTTTCGGTAATGGTATTCTTAAAATTGATGGCGCTGTTTTCAACCTGGGTAAACAACGGTTTGAATTCAGTTTTTTTGGAGTTACATGCATAAAAAATAACAACAGCAAGCAGCGGTGAAATTCTCAGTAAGTTCATACGTAAAAATAAAAAAAGGCCATTACTAAAATGGCCTTTTTTAAAATAAAATATGTTAATTAGTAACCGGCGTTTTGTTGAAGATTAGGGTTAGAAGAAAGTGCGATATTAGGAATAGGATACACACAACGTGTACCGTCAGATGCTTGTGGTCTTTCGCCAACCGGTGCATTAAATACGCCGAAACGTACCATGTCATTCCTTCTCCATCCTTCCAGGTACAATTCTCTTCCTCTTTCAGCTAACAATACAGTTAGGTCTACGGACGCCAATACCGGAGCATTTCTTTTTACACGAATTTCGTTCACAATCGCCAATGGTGTTTCAGCTGCATCTGTACCGCTTCTTAAAATGGCTTCGGCTTTCATCAGGCGTACATCAGAAAAACGAAAGAATACAAACTCGTTAGGGCTTCCCCATCCACCATCGTTAATTGACGAAGGTTGCAACGGATATTTGTTTGTTCTGATGCCTTTGGTTTCGGTAGAAAAAAACAAACTTACATCAGGAGTCATTATTAGCGGATTTCCACTTCTGTCTTTCAAATCAACAATTGGGTTTCCAATACGGCCACTTGCAGGTCCTTGAATTTGACCAATTAAAAATCCTGCATTACGACCAACTGTTTCCTGGTAACCAGGTATCTCTGCACTTTTACGATCGTCGCTACTACCAAAACTATTGTAAAAATCGGCCAATGTTGTAAAACCATTCCATCCACTTGGTGCCATATTGTAGTGACCGCCCATACAAGATTGCCAAACCATATTAATACCGTCAGATTGCTTACGTACAAAAATATTCTCTGTAGACTTGGTGCCATTATCCCATGTAAAATTATCCCAGTAATTTGTAGCAACCGATAAGTCGGTATTAGCGGCAATACTATTACACATCGCAATTACTTTGTTCATGTCTGCTGCATCGAAAGTATAAGGACCTGCGGGCGAATTGGGGTCTGCCTTAAAGACAGCTCTATTCAAATAACACTTGGCCAATAAAAACTCGGCAGCTTCTTTAGTGGCTGCGCTTCTCAATGCATGGGTATAGGCAGGTAAAAGAGGCATTGTTGCTTCCAGTTCACTGATTACATAGTCAATGGCTTCAGAACGGGAATACACATCCGGAAGATCGGCAACAAGTGCTGTGGCGGGGCGGTGTTGTAACTGTCCAAAAAGATCTGTCACTAAATAAGAAAAATAAGCTCTTAAGAACCTTGCTGCTGCTTTATCTCCAGCGGAAGCAGTGGTAGATTCTGCTAACAGGGTGGTTTGAAATAAGGCCCCATTTAAACCATTCCAAACATTATTTATTTGATTGTGCGCACCATCCCAGGTATGCAGGTGTAATTTACGCCAGGTGCCAAAGTCATCCCAGTCTGTTCCACGGGTTGGCCCCATTAACTCATCTGTTGAATGCTCGCCCATGGCATACGTATTTCCTTCGCCCACCAACTGGTTTAACTGGCTATACACAGATGATAAACTACCGGCCTCAGGAGCCACTCCTGCAACCGCTTCTGAACTTGACAATGGTAGCTGCACGTCAGGCTCAAGTTTTGTACATGATCCTACCATTAGTGCCGTTGCTAAGAAGAGCGAAACGGCCTTATTTTTCAAAATTATTTTTTTCATATTACTGTATTTATTAATTGTTTAAACTTAAAATCCAATATTAAGACCAACGGTAACTGTTTTTGCTTTAGGATAACCTGCGTAGTCAAAACCACGGGAAGGAACACCATTTATTTGCTTGTCAACATTCACTTCCGGATCTAATCCAGAATAATTGGTAATCAATATCAAATTTTGCCCTCCCAAAGTTGCTGATAATGTCTTGATATATTTGTTTTTAATATTGAAATTATAAGAAATCTGTGAGTTGGCAAAGCGTAGAAAATCGCCTTTTTCTAAGAATCTTGAAGAGACACTACCGGGGTTAATTGAACTTTCTCCACTATTCACTACTTCATAGGTTACGTTATGGGCTGTTTTTAAACTACCCGCCAGAAACAACGCATTTGCAGTGTTGTTATATACGTAAAAACCTGTAGCGGCGTTCACAAAAATACTTGCCGACCAATTTCCCCAGGTAAAGCTATTGGTTAAGCCTAATGTAAAGGTAGGCAATGGACTGCCTAACAACTGGTCTTTTGTACCGTCAGCATAGCGTGCATAGCCATTGCCGTCAAAGCCCTCAAAAACAGGCATTTTCCAGGTATACATTGGATAGCCATTTGCAAAAGTTTGTGCATACGCTCCTGTTAAACCCTGACCACTTACTTCACCCGTAATTATTGTCTTGTCTAAATTCCGCATCTCGTTGTTCATGAAGGTCATGTTATAATTGATATCCCAACTAAACTTAGTTTTTTTAATCGCCTGGTAGTTAAAGCTAACCTCCACACCCTGGTTAACGACTTCACCGTTAATGTTATTAAAATAATTTGAACTTGCACTAAATCCACCCGGAGTTGGTCCGAAAAACAGCATGTTCTGCCTAACTGTATGATAATAATCAATTGTACCAGTTAACCGGTTACCCACAAAAGCAAAATCTAATCCCACACCTGATGTAGTGGCAGTTTCCCATTTAAGATCATTATTTCCTTGGTGCACTACATTGGTTCCTTCGCTACCATCTATATTGTTTACGAAGGTTTGAGATAGGTTCAGTGCATCATATGCGCCCAATCCGTCCTGGCTACCTAAAATACCCCAGTTGGCCCTAAGGCTTAACTCAGTAAATACGTTACCCAACGATTTGGCGGCAAAATCTTCGCTCATTATTTTCCACTTGGCAGCGAAAGCCGGGAAGGTACCATACTTGTTATTTGTTCCGAATTTAGATGAACCATCCACCCTAACAGTGGCAGTCAACAGATATTTGTTGTTTATGGTATAGTTAACCCTACCAAAAAAAGATTGCAATTCTTCTTTAGAGTAAAAAGGAATATACCCTGGTTTTTTATTTACAAAATTACCCATATCCTTAACAAACACGTCTGTTGGTGTTACAACGGGGGTATTCAAACCCCATCCTACAACGCTTGAACCTTCGTAAGTAGTCCCCTGGTAAGAATAACCAACTACGGCATTCAGGTCCTGGTTGCCAAAAGATTTATCGTATGTCAACGTATTTTCAAACAGGTTTGCGTTAACATCAAGATCTTGCGAAAGACCCCTGCCATTGCCGAAAATTGGGTTCTCATAATTTACCCCATTAACATTCGAGGTACCCGAAAATGCATTAGCACCCAGGCGGGGATCAGAGAACGCCTCTCTTAAACTTGCAGATTTGTCGTAGCCATAAGTAACTTTATAAGTAAGTCCTGTAATGATTTCGTACCCAGCGCTCAAGTTCATTAAATAACGGTTGATATTGTCTCCATCGCTAAAATAGTTCAACATCTGCACCGGGTTCCTGTTACCATCTTTTGGATCGTAAAAATAACCTTGCGCATCGTACACAGGGAAAGTAGGATTAAATGCTATTGCAGCACCAATAAGACTACCCTGGTAGCCCGCATTGGTTGAATTTGGCGCATACGTATTTTTTATGTTGCCGTAGGTAAGGTTTGCATTTAGTGTCAACTTATCGTTGATTAGTTTTTGCTGAATGTTTGCCTTGGCGCTCAACCTCTTAAGGCCGCTATTTTCAACAATACCTTGTATATTATCGTAAGAGCCACTCAAACGGACGGTGGTTCCTTTGTTGACCATACCCCAGCCTAAGTTGTAATTTTGACTAACACCCGTTCTAAAAATTTCATCTTGCCAATCGGTACTTGCACCTTTATCTACGTTCGCTACTGCAATAGTCGCATCCTCAGGGCTGGTACCAGCAGAAATATTAGCTGCTTTTACGCCTGCTAGAAAGTCAGAAGGATTCAACAAATCATATTTTGCAGCTGCCTTTGAAAAACTAACTGAAGTATTAAATGTAAGGGTACCTCTTCTACTTTTGCCACTTTTTGTGGTAACGAGAATAACGCCATTTGCACCTCGTGAACCATAAATGGCTGCCGACGATGCATCTTTTAATATAGTCATGCTTTCAATATCGTTGGGATTAAGGAAAGCCAGTGGATTCATCGGCGTTTGATTACCTTCCAAACCACTTCCGCCATTGCCCGAAGTACCGCCATTAAATAAAGGAACACCATCCACTACATACAATGGAACGTTGCTTCCTCTTAAAGAAGAGGCACCCCTTATATTAATAGTAGAAGCGCTACCTGGTTGGCCATCTGCCGGTGTTACTACAACACCGGGTGTACGGCCGGCTATTAACTGGTCGGGGCTGGCTATAACTCCTTTGTTAAAATCTTTGGTAGTTACCTGTGCAACTGAACCTGTTAGATCTTTAACTTTTCTTGTACCATAACCAACTATAACCACTTCATTTAAATTCGTATTTGAAGTAGTCATTGCGTAAGACACGTCACTTTTACCTGTGATATCTTCTTCACGCCTTAAAAAGCCTGACCCGGTAAATACAATTTTCTTAAAACCATCGGATGATGTGATTTTGTAAGTTCCGTCGGAACCAGTTGCTGTTCCAACCTTTTTACCGGATGTTGTTTCTCCCATTACAGATATACCTGGGATAGGTGCGCCATCGGAGGCATTTGTAATTTTGCCGGTAACGGTATTGTTTTGGGCGTAAGCCATCGTGGAAAACAAGGCAAGACATAAGCAGAGCATGCCTTTTACAAGTTTTTTTACATTCATAATCAGTCGTTTAATTTTGGTTTATATAAATTGACTACTAAAATTAGAAACGTTTTGAGCCATAATGTTAAATGAAGTACAAATAGCAGCAAATAAAAAAACGAAGTGTTTGTCGTACAGCAGCATTCTGGCAAAGCGAATCACTCGATAAAAGTAGGATTTTGATCTAATAACTATCACCAAACTTTAACATTTAAGACCTGCAACCGTTTGCGGAAATGTTTGCGGAGGATAAAATAGTACCTATTTTGTTATAAATCTATCATAATTGTCGTATTGACACTTAAGTTTATTATACAACTCCGTTGTAAATGCTTCCAGGTTCATTGGCTGGTTAGTTTGTCGTTAAGACGTTTTATTTCTTTTATGCCTTAACGGCCTTTTACTTACGGCAAGTTTATTTCGTAATTATATAAGCCCTGCGTGATAGGCTGATTTTGAGACTTTATTCAGGAGAGAAGAAACCCGGGGATTGAAGCCAGAAGTACTGAGTACCGCTTTAAACTTCCCTGCACCTTATTTCAGATACCATAAAAAAAGCCTTCATTATTTTATTAATGAAGGCATATCGATGGGGGTTAGTAAGTAATTAGATCAACAATAAA
>JBGSIG010000068.1:0-3986 GCA_041742655.1 Ferruginibacter sp.
AGCAGTTGATGGTACTGAAGTAGCCACAGGGCCATTGCGCATACAGGGCGATCATGGTCCACTTGCTTTTAGAAACATAATCGTAAATGTTTTTGATAAACCCACGCCTCTAGTAACTGATATTAAATACAGTGTGTATAAGGGTAAATTTACAAACGAGCCTGATTATAAAAATACAAAGGCAGTTGCTCAAAGTGCCTCCCCTGTTATTACTGCAGTTATCAATGGTTTGCCCGATAATGAGTTCCTGGTGCGGTACACTGGCATGTTGAATATTACAGAGCCAGGCCTATATCATTTTAAGATGGCAACTTTCGGCGGTGGCGGCATCTTAATAATTAATGACAAAACCATTATACCTTTTAAAGAGTGGAGCAGCAGCGCAGAAATAAATTTACCTGCCGGTAACCTTCCTTTTGAATTGATATATGCCAAGTATGTAGATTGGGCAAAACCATCTTTGGCGATAAGTGCTACCGGCCCCGGAATAAGAGAATTTTTAATAAGCGATGCAAGCATTCCTTCTGTAGAAGAAGTGGATCCTATTTTAGTGGATGCGACTGATAAAAATATACTGCGGAGTTTTATAGATCTTCCGGTTGGCGGAAGGGTAACGCATGCAGTATCGGTGGGCAGTTCCGATAAAATGCATTATACCTACGATATGGATAATGGAATGATAGTACAGGTGTGGCGGGGCAATTTTTTAGATGCCACACCCATGTGGCACGAACGCGGTGACGGCTCTTCAAAAGCGGCAGGCACGGTAAAATATTTTGGCAGGCCCATGTTGAATATCGAAAGGCTGGCAACACCAAATTCGCCATGGGTAAAGGATACAACCGGCTCAGGCTTTAAGCCAAAAGGGTATATATTGGATGAAAAAGGCAGACCATCATTTAAATATATAATTGATGGCGCGGCTGTTACAGATGTAATAAGGGTGATGGAGAACAGGGAAGGTATTAGCCGGCAAATTAATATTGAAAACGCAGGCGATAATATGTATGTACGCATTGCAGAAGGCAACAAGATAGAAATGATTTCGGATGGGTTATACATCATCAACGACAAATCGTATTACCTGAAACTGGATGCCGGAGAAAAACCAATTATACGCGACCAGGAAGGACACAAAGAACTCATCATACCCATTAAAACAACATTGAGCTATACTATACTTTTTTAAAATATAGAATCATTATTTATTATGAAATTACTTACCAATAATATTTCAACTATTTTTTTAAAACAGCTTTTACTGTTCGGTCTTTTTGCCTGTTGCATTTTTACTTCACTGCATGCACAGGAGTCAGCAAAAGAAGAAGACTTTTTTAAGATATTAAAAGTAACGTCGCCCGAAGGTACTTTGCTTGAAGTAGGCGGCCTTTGCACCTTACCCAATGGCGACCTTGCCGCAACCACCCGCAGGGGCGATATTTTTATAGTGGAGAATCCCACCAGTGCAAAACCCTATTTCAGAAAGTTTGCATCAGGCCTCCACGAAGTATTGGGTGCAGTTTATAAAAACGGATCACTGTATGTGGTGCAACGCGGCGAACTAACCCGTTTGTACGACAGCAATATGGATGGCAAGGCAGATGTGTTTGAAACCGTGTATGCGTGGCCGTTATCAGGCAATTACCACGAGTATAGTTTTGGCCCCAAACTGGCACCCGACGGTTCTTTTTTTGTTACACTAAACCTTGGTTTCCCCAATGCATGGTGGCACCCCGAAAGTATGGTTCCGTGGCGTGGCTGGACCCTGCATATTTATGATGACGGCCGAATGGAACCATGGGCAACCGGTATGCGTTCTCCATGTGGCATCAGTATGATTGATGGCGAATTATTTTATACCGATAACCAGGGCGACTATGTTGGTTCGGGCAGTATTGTAAAAATAGATAAAGGAAGTTTCACCGGCCACCCTGCGGGATTGCGTTGGGCAAGTTTGCCCAATTCGCCGGTACATGTTTCAGCTAACGAAATAAACAGCAGGATAAATCAACGAATTGAATATGGCCCCGATAGCCAGCAGGTAAAACCCGCCAATATTGTAAATGAAAAATTTACCGCGGAGTATGAAATGAAAAAACTTATTCCGCAATTGCAATTACCTGCTGTGTGGTTGCCTCATGGTATATTAGGAATTTCTACTTCCGAGATTGTAAAAATTCCAGAAGGTGTTTTTGGCCCTTTTCAAAACCAGTTGTTAGTAGGCGACCAGGGACAAAGCAAAATTGCCCGTGTATTTATGGAAAAAGTAAATGGCGAACTGCAGGGTTGTGCCTGGGATTTCAGAAGCGGTTTTCGATCAGGAATTGTACGGTTAGCCTGGGGCAACGACGGCTCTTTATTTGTGGGCGAAACCAACCGCGGCTGGGGCAGTGCCGGCGATGCCAACGAGGGCCTCCAACGCCTGGTATGGAATAAACGCATACCATTTGAAATGAGAACGGTAAAAGCTATGCCCGATGGTTTTGAAATAGAATTTACCAAACCTGTTGATAAAAAATATGCTGAAGATATTGCCTCCTATAATGTAGAAAGTTACATTTATAAATACCAGGCGGTGTATGGAAGTCCGCCGGTAGATAATAAAAAATGCCCCATCACAGGCGTAAAGGTTTCAGCAGACGGAATGACGGCGAGGATCATTGTCACCAATCTGCGACCGCATTATATTCACGTACTAACATTAGAGGGTGTTCGCGATAAGGAAGATGCCTATTCGTTGATACACCCAACGGCTTATTACACCTTAAACAATATACCAACCGGGCCAAAATTGTCGCTCAAGGAAGTAAGTACAAAAAATACCATTAAAAAAACAGCCGCCACAACCAACACAAGGGGTACTTTAACGTATGCACAGGTAAAGCCATTGCTTACAAAATATACCTGCATCGCCTGCCATAATGCAGACAAAAAGCAAGTAGGCCCGGGCTTTATAGATATAGCCAAAAGAAATTATTCTATTGATAAAATTTTGCAATTGCTAAAAAATCCGCAGCCACAAAACTGGCCGGGTTATGCAACACCCATGCCGCCCATGCCGCAGGTACCGGTTGCTGATGCACGGAAAATCGCCGCATGGATAAATTCGCTTGATGATAAAAAATAATAACATAAATATTTACATAACCGTCCCATATCGCCAAGGAAGTGAACATTAGAGGTAATTTGACAATGTTATTTTTTAAATGCGTTAATAATTACATTGCGAAGAAGTTTCTTTCTTTGTCTTTATTTTTCATTTTTCCATTTTTTTCGAATGCGCAGTACCTGTCATTTCTTTCAGGGCATGCCACAAGGTCAACTTTTTCAGAACAGATCATTTCTTTACTCGGCTTAAGTTGCAGCAAAGAATAACAATGAGCAATAGAATAAAAAATGAATTATTAATTCTACATTTAGCTACCGTTAGCGTTATAATTTTTAAACACCGCCGCATCCAACGGCAAGCTCTTTAGTATTAATTTCAAATGTAACCTTATGATGATTCATGAAAAATTTAGGAATAATAAGACATCAGCTTTTCTCCCTCTGCTAATTGCAATGATTATTCAGTTCAGCAGTTTTAAATCTACTGCTCAATTAAAATACCCGGCAGCAAGAAAAGAAGCTTTTGACACGGTGATTTATGATAGGAAATTGAGTGATGATTATTTCTGGATGAGTCGAAAGGATAATGAAAAAGAAGTAACAGCATACAGCAAGCAACAGGGAAAGCTTGCACATTCCATTTTAGACAGTATTCCGGGCAGTGCCATAATAGAAAAAGAATGGAACGAAGCTATTGCTGCATTGGATGATGAGATATGGAATGGCAAAACTGTTGGAGAATCACTATTGTCCGACTAAATTATAAATAAAAAAGGGCAGTTCGTTAGAACCACCCATATTAGTTAAGTTTGAGTTACCACACAAAAACATGACTAATGAAGGATAAAGATAAAAGTTTTGCCGGACAGCCAGTATTA
>JBGSIG010000069.1:0-4397 GCA_041742655.1 Ferruginibacter sp.
GCGTAAAAATCAGTTAGAGCCCGGGAAATATTTAATACATCGTTGCCAACTGATGTATAAAAGAAGGCTGAGAAATCAAAAGATTTATAGTTAATACCAATATTAATACCTACGGTGAAATCTGGATTTGGATTTCCATAAAAAACCCTGTCGTCCTCATTAATAACACCATTGGCATCAGCATCCTTGTATTTAAATCTGCCGGTTTTAGCTGCATCCTGTATCGCAGATTTGCTTACATCTTCCTCGTTTTTAAAAAAGCCTATAATCTTGTACCCGTAAAAAGAACTTACCGCCTGGCCAACTGCATTTCTTACAAATACACCACCCTGGTTATAGGCAGCGTCAAAGTAGGGAATGTCATTTAATTTTACAATTAAGCTTTTATACGTTGTAAAAGTAATGGCGGCATCCCAACTAAAGTCTTTTGAAAACCTGCCTTTTGAAGCCAGCAATATATCTATCCCGGTATTTTTTATATCCCCTACATTGGCGTTGGGTGGTGTTGCACCACCTAACACATCCGGCAGTAAAAGTGGGAATAATAAACCGCTTGATTGTTTGTGGAACCAGTCTGCAGTAATATTCAATCTGCCGTTCCATAAAACGCTTTCAAAGCCTGCGTTAAACACAATATCCTGCTGCCAACCTGCAGTTGGCTCGCCGATTCGGGTGGCTCTAAATCCCTGCACCACACTATTACCTGTACCATTTATATCATAGTATGCATTACCTGCGTTACCGCCGTATAAAGTGTATTGGTTAAAGGGATCTGTGTTTCCATAAAAACCAGTCTTACCCCAACTGCCCCTTAATTTAAGATCAGAGAGCCAGTTTGACTGATTCAACAATTTCTCTTCTGTAATTCGCCAGGCAACACTTACGGATGGAAACCATCCGTACCGGTTTTCAGGAACAAAAACGGACGAACCGTCATTTCGTAAAGTGGCACTTAAAAAATATTTTTCTTTATACCCATAATCAACACGGCTAAAAAAAGAATATAGCGAAGAAGTAGATGCAAAACTATAATTGGTTTGGCTTGCCGGACTGCCATTGGTAAGAAAACGGTAGTTAGGGTCGTCGGTGAAATATCCTCTTCTACTGCCACCTGTTTCGCGGTTGTAGTTGCTGATTGCCTCTGTACCCAACAATACCTTAATTGTCTGGTCGTTCAAAAAGGTAGTAGAAAAATTCAGGGTATTTGTCCAGGTCCAGGAGCGCCTGTAACCCGAAGACTCATTGAAAGAATTATTTGGAAGGTTATTAACGGGGGTATAGCCCAAAAAATTGAAATTGTATAAATAATAATAAGTTGCAGCTCCTCCAAACTGCGTTGCAAACGTAAAGTTTTTCAGGAAATCTACTTCTGCCCACGCATTACCAAATATTTCAGTATAACTGGTTTTATCATCTTTTGGTATCACCCTTGATGCAACTGGATTTCCCCTAATATCCTGGCTGGCAAAACTAGCCCATCCGCCTTTTATATCATAAACAGGAAGCATTGGGCTTGCAGTAATTGTGCGGTACACCTCATTATTATTAGGCCCCTGCTGTGTTGCCACCTGTGGGTTATCCCTATAAGATAATTGAAGGTTTTCACCGATGCGGATATGATCACTAACCGCAAATGTTGTGTTGATTCTGCCAGTTAATCTTTTTAAGTAAGTATTTAGCAAGGTTCCCTGTTGGTCTAAATATCCTAATGAAAACAGGTATTTATTTTTTTCATTACCGCCCGAAACAGTCACTGTATAATTTTGATTTAGTGCGGGTTTAAATACTTCATTAAACCAATCGGTGCCGTTTTTATTAGCCGGCACAATCTGGTAAACATTGCCATTGGTAAAATCTATGTTATACAAATCCGGGTTCACTCTTGGGTCTCCATTAAAAAGCCCATTATACCAACCGGCATGAATATAATCCGGCACCACCGGCGTTGGCCCATTGCCATAATAAGGATCATAGGGATTTCCATTTACATCAACCTGTCCTGAATTTTTTAATGCCAACCAGGTAAGTTCACCCATCTCTTGCGGATTCAATAAATCAGGGCCTTTACTCAAAGGTTGTTGCACACCCACATAAAAATCAAAACTAACTTTCGACTTACCCGGCTTCCCCTTTTTTGTAGTAATTACAATTACACCATTGCCGCCCCGCACCCCATAAATGGCCGAGGCTCCCGCATCTTTTAATACAACTAAAGTTTCAATGTCGCGGGGGTTAAGGTTATCAGGATTGCCCTGCACACCATCAATAATATACAAAGGTGCAGCGTCGCCAAAATTTCCTATTCCATGTAAGCGAACAATACTTTTACCGCCGGGCATTCCCGAAGTAATTACAGTTAATCCTGCAACCCTTCCCTGTAGCATTTGTTCAACCTGGCCTGCCGGAACGGCTGTCAATTCCTTAGCTTTTACCACAGCAACAGAACCGGTTATTTCTTTTATATTTTGTTTAGTATATCCGGTTAATAAAATTTCATCGAGGTTTACAATTAACTCCTGCAACGAAATATTAATGACTGCTTTATTACCAATTTCAATTTGCTGCGATGCATACCCAATAAAAGAAATAATAAGTGCATTATCATTTTTAGCATCAATAGTATAGTTGCCATCGTTGTCGGTTAATACGAATATATTCGAATTTTTTATAGCAACTGTTGCGCCATTAAGCGCCAAATTATCTTTACCCGTTACAACACCGGTTATTTTAATTTGGCTCAATGCGGTAATACTTAAAAAGAACAAAGAGTATATTACTAGCATTCCCCATTTAGACAGAGCAAAATACCTGAACAATCTTTTCACTTTGTGGAAGTTTATGTTTAATCCTTTTTAAAAAGACGTGATAATATTATTATTTATATTTTTTAATATCAAAGCCAACTGAGTAATTGGCATTATGAGTTGGTAATTGACAGAAATAAATTGGTAAATGACACTGTATTGGATAAGCCTAACTTGTGATTTCTTTTAATAAAGTAATTTTTGCTAATCCTAATATACAAAATATTTTATCATAGTGGTACTTATTTTGGGGTAAATCCTAACTGCCTAATATACTCGTTCAAGAATCTAAATAGCTACGATAAAATAAAAAGACATGGTTAAAACTTGGCCTTTTAACCCACTTCCAAAACCTGCTTTTTCACAGCGTGGATACTTGCAGAATTATCTTCAAACTGAGAATTAGCACCTGCAAGAACTACCTGCCAGACACCCCTCAAATATAAAAACGCACATTTTTTACATTCAGTTTGAAGCGTAATCTACATCAGTGTTTTTCGAAAAGTCGATTACCTTCTACCGGAATGCTGCAAAACCTTATCATTGAATGGAGATCATCCATTCAAGTTTAGCATAAAGCATGCACAGACAAAGGCCAGCGAGAAAAGTGTTGCTGTAACTGAAGCACTTTATGGTTATATTTGCCTAATTGAAAAAATTAGCCGCCATATCATTTCTGCTGATTTTTATGTGTGCGAACACAGAAATAGGACAGCTATTGAAATTGCCTGTTTTAATTCATCATTATTTAGAGCACCATGATGCTGATTCAATGTCTTTTGTTCACTTTCTACACAAGCACTACAACGAAAAAAATTCCCATCCATCTGCAAACAATGAGCATGAAAAACTTCCATTCAAATCGCACGATGCAAGCTTCGCTCAAACAGCATTTGTTTTTCTGCCGTCAGTTAGTTTTGAGTTTCAACCTTATAGACGGATTTCAACAAGAGAAAAAATAAGCTATTCTGAAGGTTTCTATTATTGTTCCATACTTTCAAAAATCTGGCAACCGCCAAGATCCTGTTAATCATTCATTTTTTACTGTTTACATAAGGCTGCAAATGCTTTATGCCTTAGTGCTTACTATAGCGGTAATCACAACATTATATTTAATGATAAACAATACAGATCATGCTTAATAAAATTATAGAGTTTTCTATAAAACAGAAACTCATTATTGGCCTTTTTGTAACTGCCCTAATTGGTTATGGCAGTTACCAGGTAACTAAATTACCTATTGATGCCGTACCAGATATTACCAACAACCAGGTACAGATAATAACAGTAACCCCGGCATTGGGTGCTCCAGATGTAGAGCGGTTGATTACTTTTCCAATTGAACAGGTAAATAATAATATTCCCGGCTTAAAAGAAATCAGGAGTTTCTCAAGATTTGGTTTATCGGTAGTAACTATTGTGTTTAGTGATGCAACCGATGTGTACTGGGCAAGGCAGCAGGTAACAGAAAGACTGCAGCAGGTGCAGGACCAAATTCCCAAAGGGTTTGGTACGCCAATACTTGCCCCGGTTACTACAGGGCTGGGAGAAATTTATCAATATACTGTGAGGCCAAAAAAAGGATACGAAAAT
>JBGSIG010000070.1:0-2702 GCA_041742655.1 Ferruginibacter sp.
TCTTTTTTAACAGGAACAGTCTTGTTTTAAAGTGATAGAGAAAACCGAGGTATAGAAACCTGTTGAACAGCAGGCCAAGTCCAAAAACTACCAAAGTCGTAAAAATGAAAAACCGCGAAATTTCAAATTTTCGAAGAAAGAACAAATAAAATAAAATAGCAATAACCCAGAAAATAAATACTTGCACTGTCCGCTTAATAAAAAATTCAAAATTGATTACTATATTATCGGCGTATACCCTGCTGATGAAACAAATCAGAACCCAAAAAAAGTTGATTACCGCCCAAAACTCCAGGTAAGAATTTACTGCCGTAAACCCAATCTTTTCTTTAAATATGATTTTTGAAATAAAGAAAATAAGGTTCAGCACAAAAAAATCCAGTATTGCCAGCGATAGTTGTAAATAGTACTTGAATTGTCTGTTCATACTTTTTAGGTTATTCAAACTTAATGTTCACTGCAAATTTTACTTAACCACCATTTCACAATTTAATTTTTAATTCTAAAAACTGTGGAAACGAAACAGTCAAACATTTCTATTTAAACACGCGGTTATTAAACCCGTTTCTCTATAAATAGTTGCAATTTTGTAAATGGCCGGAACAACTTTTAATGTCATCAACCACCATAATCTTCTCTTGGGCACTGATTGTGTGTATGACATCCGGCTATTCACCCGAATGAAGGTGTCTTACAATCTCCAACTTCTTATCTACCAGATAAGCGGCAAGAATATGCCCCTATTTGAATCAAAACTTAATTTTACATTGTCGCCTATTTCGTCAATTTGCTTATCACTATTTGCCCATGTAGCTTTTTTACTGAAAAATCATAAAAGAAAACAAATTTATTATCTTCATCATGAAAATAACAAATAACACACTCCCGTTCGGCAATTTTTGCCTGTTACTTATTTTTCTTTTAAAAATTTGCAACAATTACCTTTATGTCCCACTGTAAGTCAAGTAAAAGCGTGTGCGAAATATCCCTAATGCCCTCACCCCATGCTGGTTTATTTTCAAGTAAAAAACTCATAAGCTAAAACAGACCGCCTACTTTAAATTTATTTACAAAAACATGTGTCGCAAACCAATAAAAACATAGAATTTGTTATAAAATATGATGATAATGATTTGAGTGCTATATTTTGTTTGTTATTTTCAGTTCTGTAACGCTGTCAGAACATAAATTATTTCTTTACATTACTAATAAAGCCAATAAATTGAAAATAAAAGGATATTTGTAAAAAAATACCTTTTGTTCGTCACATCTTATAATTATTTGTAAAAATTATATTGAAGCGTGACAATCTGAAAAACGCGGAAACAGTCCGTCAGTTATGAAACCAGTTGGATTTCTGAACACCGTAATTGAATTCATTTGCTGAGGGTTGTTCAATATCGGCTACCAACACGTATCCTAATGAAGGCAGGGACATCCGATACTCCGAATTTAATGCTGAAAAAGTGCCGGCATTGCTATTTGCAGTGGGTACACCAATGTAGCGAACAGTTGCGTTAGTTGCAACATGAGCTTTTTCTAATTTAATATTGTGATACCGGCTGATGAATAAATTCAAACTTTCTATTTCTTCTGCCTGAACAATTACCGGGCTACCTAACCAGTATACAAAATCTATCACATGGCTTACCTGTCTTATTAAAGGAATTTCAATTTCAGTAGCAAGCACAAACACAAAAGACGGAAACAAGGGCTCCTCGATTATTTTTTTCTTATTTGTTTGGCTACTTACCAACCTGGTCAGCGGGCAATAATTTTCTACCTTTTTTTTCGTCAACAACGCTGCCACTTTTATCTCGCATTGAGATTTAGTGTACACTACCAGCCAATTTTTTTTCATCTGTTATTTTTTAGCTAAAAAATGCAGATTCTCAATGGATTAGACATTTGAATTTTAAAAAGGATATGTAAAATTTGCTTTTGCAATATTTATTTACTAAGGAGCATTTCTTGCCGGTTTGCCCCTTTTTTTATTTTCGTAACTATACACGTAATTATAACCATAGCCATAATTTGATTTATAGAACCCTCTGGTTTTTACCCCGTTAAAAATGATACCAAGGTTCTTTAATGGATTGATAACCATATTTGCATCCATCCGCTTTATGAGCATCTTCGGCGTAACCTTGTGCCTGATCACATATAATGTAGCATCACAAAGAGAAGAAAGCAAGTATGCGTCAGTAATTAAAACAACGGGAGCAGTGTCAATAATTACCACATCAAAATCATTTTCCAATTGGTTAATCAATAATTGAACTCTGCCATTCTCCAATAATTCGCTAGAATCCTGTTGCAAATTTCCTGACGAAATGTAAAACAGCTGCTCATTGCCTGGGATAGGGCAAATGATGTCAGCAAATTCTTGTTTTTCCACGAGGTAGTCGCTCACTCCGGGTTGCCTTCCAACGTCAAAATATTTCGCCAACCCCGGGTTATGAAGATCCATATCCACCAAGGCAACTTTTTTACCCGTTAATGAAAGACTGGTAGCGAGGTTAGCCGCAATGAAACTCTTCCCCTCGCCTGCAATACTAGAGGTGATGAGAATTTTTTTATGAGCTGTATCAATACCGAGGGACAATAGTGAAACCCTCACTTTTCGAAAGTCCTCTGCTATGACAGTCCTTTTACCGGCCTGCACTACCAAAGGTTCTTTTGCATTGTTAAAAGAAACTTCT
>JBGSIG010000071.1:0-2514 GCA_041742655.1 Ferruginibacter sp.
AGGCCTTCTTCATTTACCGGCAACATCCATACACTGTTCGTAGTAGAATCAAAAATAGCATATGTAATTGCTGGCATCCCTATATGAATTTTACCTTCTTGTACAAGTTGTTGTATGTCTAAAAGCTTTTTTCTTTTAAGCGTCCGGATATCATAGGTAGTTATTTCCGTACCACTTTCTATACAAAATATTTCATTTGAGCTGGCCCAAAATGGAAAGGCTTCTTCTACTAAAGAAGCAGTATCAATATATGCTTTAAAATTTGTAAAACTGTCTGCTACTATATCGTAGCGTGACAACCCCAAATTAGTACCGATCCATATATTATGCAGACTGTCTTCAACAAAAGTTTGACAATTATTACTCCTGATGGTTCCGGGTATATTTTTATCGGGATCGTGTTGTTTAAAATTGAATCCATCAAAGCGGCTCAATTCTCCATGACTGGAACCAAACCACATAAAGCCATACATATCTTTAATTATTGCAGTGTGCCACTGCTCCTTTCCAAGGCCATCATCAATACCCCAATGTACAGCCCGGTATTGATTTCCGGTGGTTTCTTTTTTTATTTGTTGGGCAATAATAAAATTGCTTGCAACAAAACAAACAACAAAAAGTATTATTTTTCTTGAATTCATCGTTTGCATAATTACTTATCTGCAATGCCACGTAATATTAGACTATTTTTTACCTCTTAATAAATAATACTGAGCAAACAACATCAATGGTGGGTGGTTAGCAACATTAGCTTAATAACAGGGATTTTGCTTCATTTGTCTTACACCATCGGCTCCGGCGCTTAAATCTATTTGTAACTGCGGTATGGCAAAATATTGGTCGCAGTTTTTATCAAACACAACACCGTTTAAATAGGTTCTTAACTTTTTTTCTTTATTAATATAAGTATTGATTTCGGTATCTGCAATATCCCATCTTACAAGGTCAAAAAACCGCTGGCCTTCCATGGCAAGTTCTAACATTCGCTCATACCTAACAGCTTTAAGGCTATTTTCTTTTCCCTGTGCACCAAAATATCCTGGAGGATAAGGCTTAATAAAATAATTTGCTGCAGGGGTTGTAGTAAAACCCTTTGAAGGATCGGCAGGATCAATATAAGTATGCACCCAGCCAGCAGGGTTTGCAGCCCTGTTCCTGATGATATTAACATAGGCTTCAGCCTGGTCAAGACTACCCATTTCTATTGCTGCTTCTGCAGCCCAAAGCAACACATCTGCATATCGTATCAGGTTAATATTATTGGCCGTTAAAGAAGACCAGCCGTTATCAACATATTTGCCTTCCTGGCTTTTATAATAAATACTTTTTTTTGGAAGGTACGGACCACCGTTAGCCTGGTCCCTGATCCAGTCTTTGCCGGGATGATTGCTCCAATCCAAATAGGGAATACCTCTGCGGCCAACAGTCCAGTCAACCCGGGGATCAAGAGGCCCTGAATATGGGGTAAAAGAATCTGATGATTCCACACCTTCGTCATTGGTAACATCCGAATCATTATAATGTACCAGATCAGGCAATCCTGTGGAGGCGTCTGTTTTAAAATGATTGACCAGGTACTGTGAAGGTTGAAAAAATCCACAGCATCCACCAGGTACCGGCGCACCGCCCGAAGGAGCTGGAAAATTAAACGCATCACCCAAATTGCCATTTGCCCCTTCGGCTCCATCGTTAACCGAGGATTGCGCTGCAAAAACAGATTCACTTTTATTTTTTGTGGCAGGGTTGAAATTGTCCCCATACAATTCATTTAACTCATACTTGCCGCTGCTGATAATCGACGTTAAAAGGACACTGGCTTCAGCAAACTTTTTTTGAAACATATAGGCTTTGGCCAGCAGGGCCATAGCTGTGTATTTATTAGCCCTGCCTACCGCACCCATGTATGAATCATCAGACAAATTATCTACGGCGTATTTCAGGTCATTTTCAATATCGGGCCAAATGTCTTTATCGTTAGGCACATGATAATTTGCTGCCTGGTAAGTGATGGTTTCATCTATGAACGGTACTTTATTCCACATTTTCTTTGCTTCAAAATGATAATGTGCACGAAGAAATCTTGCTTCCCCTGCTATGTGTTTCTGATCGTCTTCCGAAATATCGGTTGCTTTTTTCATGATGCGCAACACATCGTTGGCCCTTTGTATGCCATCGTATATAGTTCCCCATTTGCTGGCTAAACTTTCACTGTTGGCTGTTGAATTAAACCGCTCTAAAGCAACCTCTCCATCGCCATTATAGGAGCCGGTATACGCTTCACTGCCGCAAATACTTCCGTACGTCCAGTTTGAGCCAGCCGAGCCAACAAAACTTTTATTGCCACCATTGCCATCCAATAAAGAATATGCGCCTATCAATAAACCCTCCACTCCTTTCTTGTTAGCCAATGCAGCTTCATCCAATTCGCCGAGGGGGCGCTTGTCGAGGTAGGTTTTGCTACAGGCATAAATGATTATACTGCCAGAGAAAATTATCAATAAGATTTTAAAATAT
>JBGSIG010000072.1:0-3453 GCA_041742655.1 Ferruginibacter sp.
TCTTCCTGCCCAGCCGCAACATACCATAAGTTAATGCAATAATACTTACAACAGGTAGCCCTTCAGGTATGGCAGCCACGGCCAATGCCAATGCTGTTTCTACAATAAGGTAAAACTGTTTGCCCTGCACCAATCCTGTGATAATAAATATGCTGGCAAATGCTGCCGTAATTATCATCAGGGTTTTTGTAAGCCCCTGCAGCTTCTTGTTTAATGGAGTATCATCCTGCTTTGCGGTTTCCACAAACTGCGTAATCTTTCCTAATTCTGTATGAAGGCCAGTACCGGTTACAACGGCCCGGGCATTTCCTTTTACAACAGAAGTGCCCTTGAATATTAAATTTATTTTGTCAGCAAGGGAAACATCCTTTTCTATGATTTCATTATTTTTTTCAACAGGCAATGATTCTCCTGTAAGTGCCGATTCATCAATTTCAAATTGATTTTCTTCCAGTAATCTTGCATCGGCTAATACCATATCACCAGCTTCTAAAACCACTATATCCCCAGGAACTATTCTTTCAGAAGGAATTTCTTTGAGGGTATTATCTCTCCATACTTTTGACACGCTGACATCCATTTCTTTTAAAGCCTTCATAGAATTACGGGCTTGTAATTCCATAAAAAAGCCAAGCACTGCGGTAATAAAAATTACCCCAATAATGGCAAATCCTTCTATCCAATCCTGAAAGAAAAAAGAAAAGCCACCGGCTACTACCAGCAATAATATGATCGGGCTTTTAAATTGTTCAAACAAAATCAGCAAAATGCTTTTTTGCTTTTGCTCGGCATAACTGTTTAATCCATATTTTCTAATTCTTTCATCAATACTGCTTTCTTTTAACCCGGTTTGCAGGTTTACATCCAGCTGCTTTGCAATGTCATCAGCCTTAATTGAATAAGCATTTTCTATTGGATATATATTTTCGTTCCCTGCTGCCATAGTTTTAATTTTCTAATTACGTGACTAATTTCCGTTCTGTTTAAAATCTTTCCGGTATGGCGTACTCAATAGTTTTAACCCTAAATTTTGCGTAACTGAAATCACCTCCTTTCAATCTCCAGAATACTTCAGCTTCGAGTGGAATAATTACCCCATGTCTTTCTTCGTAATTATTTGGTTTAATAATCCATGTTTCTAAACGCTTCTCATCCATGAACCGCTTTGTTTCCATTTGTACAATCTCTCCTTTTTTATTAAAATTGATGATATAAAATAATGATAAACCATTATAGTTAAAAGTTAGCCTGGCAGACATAGCATCAATAGCTGTCCATTGTAAATTTTCGGATGGCAACAGATTTGTGGGAAACCAAACACTTTCCGAAAGCCAACGCAATAATTCACTTTCATTATACTGTTGTTTACCATAAATGTCAACCACGTTAACAGTTGATAAAATTGTTGCGATTAATCTTCCTTCATCCGACAAATACATATCCCGGGCTACAAACATGGAGGTGGTTCCTTTCCAGATAAAACCGGGTTTTCCTGTCGTGAAATATTGTTCCCCTGTAATATTTCCCCAGTCTTTTTTTAAGTCTGTTTTAAATTGGCCGTCATGTTTCAACCGTACATAACTAATATAAGGTTGCCCTTCTTTTAAAACATGTTTAAAATATTGCTGTACAGGTGCAGGCAATGCTGCAAGTTGTTCGTAGGTAAATTTCTTGTTAGAAATATTTTTTGATTGGGCAAACAACTCCTTTACCTGCTTATTAAATTTAATGGATAAATTTATTTTTCCGGCAAGGAATGCTATTGTAATTACTCCAATAAAAATTAGAATGTATATCATGATTTTTTTTGTGTTTCATTTTCTATATAAAATTCTTACCTGCGGTAGTAGAGCAACAAAAATGATAACAACTGCCAGCAACATATAAAAGGTATGCAACCAACTGACGGCATTAAGTAAAACCATTTCTATTTGTATCCAAAAAATAAGTATAAAGGCAATGTAAATGCTGTAAGTCCAGGCCCAGTGCATATCCGTAAAGCAATTGAATTGTTCTGCAAGTTTTGATGTTGGCTTTTTAAGCAACGCTTTTATTAAAAGAAGGGGACTTACACCGAGTAGCAAAAACAAAATAATACCTGGTATAAAAAAATTACTAAATGGAGACGGTTTTAATATTGATAATGGCATACCGATTAATTTGCCTGATGGTGACATAAGTAATACAGCACCGCCACCAATTGCTCCGAGACCGAGAAATGTAAGTAGCGCTATTAGTAGATTTCTTATTGCTTTAGATTTCATGGGTTAGAAATTAATCTGTAAATAACTATAATGATAATGGCAACAAAAAGTGTTGTGTAAATTAATTTGTTGTACCTCGCCAGCCACTCAGGTAAATAAATATCAAAATTAGCTTTAGAAGAATCAGAATATTTACGAGCCATTACTGTTAGGGGGCACAGCCCTTTATAACGAAGTAATACTAAACCTTCCAGCAAAACAATTCCAATACAAATCCCAATCCATTTATCAATTTTATTGCTGATAACTGCATACAATAAATAAAAAATCACCATATTCATAAATAGCCAGATAATGGTATGGATTGTTTTTATTACGGTGAGCTTGTTCATTCAATTATTTTTTTAATTTCTCACCTCCAATCTACTGGCCGCCTTAATGAAACTGGTTCAGGATAGTTTTTTACATCCCCAATCCTTAAAATAAATTGTATGTTGTCTGCAATGCCTATTGATTTATTAATGGTTTGTTTGGTGGATGATTCTTCCAGTATCTGTGTCATAGGGTGAATAGCAATGCCTTTGAATTCTATTTGCTTCAAAAGTTTGCTCATTTAAATATTGATATTCTTTTGAACCACTATGTATAAAAATGAAAAATTCTTTTTCTTCCCTAAATAGATAATCTCCATCTTCCTTTTTCAATCCATCATTCAAATAATTTGAACGCACTGTTCTACGGTTTTTTATTGTAGTTATATCGAAAGTTGCTGCGCCAGCAGATTTAGTTAGTTTAACGGCTAGTATATTTTCATCTTGATTAGTTGTTGCTAATACTGTAAAGGTACAATTGTAACCGGCATTACTGGCAGCATATTCCAGCGTTTGGGTAAAGGCACCTATAGATAAAATTGTTTCTCTTTGTGTGGGGTCAACACCAGGAAGCCACCTGCTTTTAGCATTGCAGATAATCCAGTTGTATGGTTCAATATACTTTATAAACCAGGGCTGCGTATTATGGCCGCTTGGTGCAAGAGATGCTAACTATAAAATTTCTCTTTCATCATCCATTAATGGAATCTTGCCTGTAGGGGTTTGTTTAATATCTTCCCAAACAAAATTATTTTTATCACTGCACAGGTAATATGTTATACCGGCAATAGCTAAATTACTTCCGGCAATGACTAAAAATTTTCTTCGTTTCATAAAAGGTATCAACTAACATCAGTTAGAATATTGCTTTAATATCT
>JBGSIG010000073.1:0-5425 GCA_041742655.1 Ferruginibacter sp.
TGGTATTGGGCAACCCTGGTATTTAGCAACACCCGGTACAGTTGGGCATTTATCTTCTTCATCATTAATACCATCGCCATCAGTGTCAGGTATCGGGCAACCATTGTATTTAGCAACACCTGGTACAGTCGGGCATTTATCTACGTCATCCAAAATGCCATCCTTATCTGTATCCAGCACCGGAGCTGGCATTGGTGGTGGTGGTGGTGGTACATAACCCTCTGTACTCCTTATGTTTTGTGCAAAGCCAAGGGAATAAAACATATTGTTATCCAAATTATCAGTAGAAAGACTTACCCTGTAATTTGCCTGTAAAAATATATATCCCTGGTTGGCCATATTCAATTGCAAGCCCAGTCCTAATGGAACATAAGGGGCAATATTTGACTTGCCATAATTACCGGCGCCGATACCGGCTGTAAGAAATGGCACAAGTAAATGATCATTTCCCTGGAAACGTAAGTGCACAGCTGCTTCCAGTTCGTTTATATAACTACTTTCGTCAGTTGGGTCTTTTGAATAATCTGAAAATAACCCGTTGTAGCGTATAGAAAAATCAAGGTTCTTTGAAATTCCATGCCAGTACATTACAGAAAATCCGGGACTAACCGGCCCTACTTTAGGAATTTCAGCCGTAAAGTCAACAAGGTTTGCACTAAATCCAATAGCAGAGCCCTTTTTAACGCCGCCATAATTTTTTTGGCCGAAAGCCAGACTGGCTAAACATACAAGAACCAGTGTAATTTTAAAATGTTTCATAATTGAAATTAATTTTTAGTTAGGAGTAACCAATACAGAAATTAATGTAATGTGTTAATTTCTATACTGATTTGTAAATTTTTAGCAAATATATAACATTGATATCATTCATGGAAAATGTTTAAATTTATTACATATAATATTCCTCAAAAACTGTTAAAGCAAATTATTGAATTGCCCTATATTTGCAAAAATTAAAGACTTGGTAGCTCAGCTGGATAGAGCATCAGCCTTCTAAGCTGAGGGTCATTGGTTCGAATCCAATCCAGGTCACTTAATAGAAATTATTTTCTGCCAAATGCCGGTGAAACGTTGATTTTACTGGCTTTTTTGTTTTTCAGGATATCAAATATTATAAATATTCTGGTGAACAAAACGGTGAACAAACCTTTTTTTTAATTTTGTTGACCGCTTTTGGCTGAAAGCCTTACCTAAAAAGTATCTACGTTTTTTACTTTTTAAAATTTGCCCGTATTTCATAGCATTTTTTTTGATTGTTTCACCCAAAAACTCCGGTATTTTTTTAACTAAAAAAATCGAGCAAAATTATAGAGCGGAAACACAGCCTTTCAACCCTCTGTATTATCAGGAAGGGAAGAAAAAACAGGAAGGATAAGTACCCTGTATTACTTACGCAATACGGTTTGTGGCATACGTGCCGAAATCGCCACTAACGTAACTGTTAATATATAAAAATGGAATATCGCCAAAGGCCGTTTAAGTGGTTCTGTTGAAGATACCAATCGATCCAATCGTTGGAGTTACATTAAAGATTATTTCGTCTATTTTTTTATGTTCTTAGCTCATCCTGATAGAATATAGTATCCCAGCTAAGTCGAAAAGGTTTCGGGTTTGAATCCTGACGACAATAAAAAACTTATTACAATAAGCCACAAGGCGACGATTGACAAATTTTTCTTTACGCAATTTGTGCAAAATATATTGCTGCCGGACCAAGAAATTTTACTAAGAAATATATTTGCGTTTTACTGTGTAGCGCCTTTTTATACAATATAGTCTCACTACTTTAATGTAAAAGCAACATACCAACCACCCGGTTTTGAGCCTCTTGCACCACCGGCCGCAATTGCAATATATTGTTTGCCATCTATCTCATAGGTGATAGGAGTAGCAAAACCACCCGCCGGTAATTGATATTCCCACACTACCTTCCCGGTTTTTTTTTCGAAGGCCCGGATCTTTTCATCCTTGGTACTGGCTATGAAAATAAGTCCACTGGCTGTTACTACAGGTCCGCCATATGTGTCTGTGCCAGTAGTAGGGATTCCCTTTTTTGTTAGCTCCGGAAATTCTCCCAGGGGCACAGTCCATAAATAATCCCCGGTATTCAAGTCAATGGCATTTAATGTTCCCCACGGTGGCTTGCTGCCATTATAACCATTCTGGTCTGTGAAGCGCACCCATTCCTTGCTTATGTATTCCGGAACATATGGAAAATCTGCATTCTTTGAAGTTGTTGTTGTTTCATTATAATGTTCGCTTTCAATTTTGGCCGGAACAACTTCCTCATTCAGCAAAAAAGAAATAAGTATTTTCCGGTCATCATCGGAGAGATGGGAAAAGGCTGGCATCATTCCATTCCCCATCTTAATCAGATTATTGATTTCATCAATGGAACGTTTTTTCCCAACATCTAAAAGACTGGGAACGATGGTACTGTTACCTTGTCTGTTTTCGCCATGACAAGCAGCACAGTTTCTCATATACATGGCTGTTCCCGGGCTTAAAGAAGCCAGTTCTTTGTCGTAGGTTTTCCTGTTTGCCATTTTCAATACCCAGGGTTCAATATTGGCATTTTGATAAAGAATTCCATCCGGGTCGATGGCATTACCGCCCCACTCTGCCCCACCACTATACCCAAATAGAATTGTTCCCTCAACACTGGGCGGTGCAAACCTGCTATCTATTTTAGGGAATTGCTTAAAGTTGTTTTTTACAAAGTCATGTGCTTCCGGAGAAATATTGGTAATATCTTCTTCCGTCATCACTTGCTTTGTAAGTGATTGAGGTTTTGATAAAAACTTTTGCGTTGGAAACGGGTGTTCGCCAGGCAGGCCCTTTGTGGGAACAGGTCGTTCTTCGATAGGGAAAATAGAAGTGCCATTGTCACGATTAAGTACATAGACAAACCCGTCTTTACCCACCTGCACTACTACATCAACTTTTTTACCGTTGCGGGTAATGGTTGCCAGGTTGGGAGGGCATGGAAAGTCCCGATCCCACAGGTCGTGTTTGACAGCCTGGAAATACCATTTCATTTTACCCGTTTCCGCATCAAGCGCCATAACGCAATCGGAAAAAAGATTGCTGCCTTCACGTTCAGCACCATAAAAATCAACTGAAGGGGAGCCGGTACCAAAATAAACTACCCCACGGGATTCATCTAATGACATGCCGCCCCAGCTATTGACAGCTCCAAATTTTTTGTACGCATCTTTTGGCCACGTATCATAGCCAAACTCACCTGGTTGGGGTATAGTATGAAATACCCATTTTAACTTTCCAGTTATTACGTCAAATGCCCGGATATGGCCGGGTGCTGCATTGCCGCCTTCAGAAACTCTCGATCCTATGATAAGTGTATTTTTATATATTACTCCCGGGCTGGTAGCAACTACTGCGAGATCTTTTACATCATGGGGGATATTATCGGCGAGTCCTTCATGCAAGTCTACTCTTCCACTATTTCCAAAATCTGAAATTAGTTTGCCACTATTTACATTAACAGCATATAGAAAACTACCTGCTGTATAAAGAATCCGCTTGTCATCCCCATTTTGCCAATACATTACTCCCCGCAAATTATTTACCACCCCAGATTTTTTGTTGCTTTTTTCGGGTTCAAATTTCCAAATCAGTTCGCCAGTGCCTGCTTTCAACGCAAATAAGTTAAGCTCTGCTGAAGTCCCGTATAGAATGCCATTCACAACAATTGGCTGGCATTGCGTTTCTTTGGGCCTTGGAGAATTTTTATTGCTTGAGTCGATTTTATCGTTGGCAAAATAAGTCCAGGCTACTTCCAGGTCTTTTACATTGTCAATATTTATTTGTGTCAAGGGAGAGTAGCGGTTATTGGCATTATTGCCACCATAAGCAGGATAATCTTTTCCTGTTTCCATTGCGGTAGGGGCATTATTCCCGTCATTTTTGCAACTGCAAAAAAATAATAATCCAAGAATAAATACTACATACTTCTTTTTCATTGTAAGTTTCAGTTTATTGTGTCGCAGATATAAAATTGATAAAATATTTTCCACTTAAATGTTTCTCCGGGTTTAACACTAATATGAATGTAAGGTTCAGGACATACTGTTTTTGGAGCAGACCAGAACGCAAGTTTTGATAGCGGCTGATCCGAAGTTATTTGGACTGCGGCACCAGTTTTGTGATTTTCAATTTTTATAGCATAGTCTTGTTTATTATTGCTAAACCCCACTAACGACAGGTATTGATGCTGTTCGTTATTGATTAGTTCTTTCTGGAAAATAATTTTATTAATATCGAGCCTTGCAAAATTGCTGTTTCTCCTTGCATCCCCTTTCAAATTAAACGGGAAAGCAATAACAATATCCTTTCCGGAAGGCTGGTCATCTATCACAAAAAAATTGTGGTCATACACTTCAGTTTCAATAGGCAGCTTGCCCGTATTCTTTAAGCTATGAGATAAAACCATTTCCGGTTTCCCTTTTATAAGCTCCACTGTTTTCTGGTATTGATAACTGTAATCAATATCCTTAAGCGTATGATTGAATGTTACCAGCCGGGGTTTCGTTTTTATTTTCCAACTGCCTGGGTTGATAATCGCATAAGGGTTTCCAAAAAAATATTTTAATTCTTCTGGTTTGGAAAGCATGCCGATGCCAATTTTAAGAAAATTACCACCTGCTTTCGCTTCATCATAACCCACCGGATAAAAATCTTCTACCGGTCCCATAATAGCATCATGATTAGTAGGATTGTATTTTTCAAACCATTGACCGAAATAGGAATGCCCTTTATATTCCAGTTCAGCTATTACGCCAGACCAGTCAAACCTTGAACCCCTGTAGTATCCATCATCTCTATTCGGAAGGTAAATACGGGCTTTGATAATTCCATTTGTAATTTCAGTTTGGGGTACAGGCTGGTTAACAGTGCGGAACCCGGTGGCAAAAGATGCTTCGCCAGAAGCAAGAAAGGCTAACGGGTAGGCAACCATATTTGCCGTTTGTTCCATTGAAAGCAATGTGGAAACAGCAAAATTTTTTTGGAGTCCAATAGGCGCCCGCCGATTTTTAAAAGGTGGCGGCTGCGCAATCTGTGCGAAAAGCATTTCGCTAATGATGATGAAAGACAAAGACAAACTATTTTTATTCATTTGACAAACTTGAGGCAGCTTTATTTTAAGATATTTATTTTTTCGACAGAAAAAAATTCTCATCGCAATAGTTCTTACTGCTGCCAGGTATTGCTACTCTGATCCAGGTTGAAAATAACAAGTTTAAACTTTGCAGATTTTTTAATCCTAACTAATTTAATTAAAAAATTCAACCACTAATTCAACCAGCCGTTAACTCGTGTTACATCTGCCAAACTCGCCTTGCTTAACATTACCAGAACATATTTTTTTTTGCAAAAAATACTCCATCATTAATATTAATTAACG
>JBGSIG010000074.1:0-5395 GCA_041742655.1 Ferruginibacter sp.
TCGTTTTAATACACGTTTTTAAAGAGTATTGTGCGGTATTGTTTTTTAAAGGAGCCCTGTTAAAAGATACCAATGGTATTCTGATTCAACAAACGAAAAATGTGCAGGCCGCACGCCAGGTAAGGTTCACCAATGCCAAAGAAATAGTGAAGCTGCAAAGTATTTTGAAAGCCTACATTTTCGAAGCCATTGAAATAGAAAAAGCGGGTTTGAAGGTTGATTTAAAACCGGCGACTGATTTTAGCATTGCCGAGGAATTTAAAATTAAATTAGATAAAACGCCTGCATTAAAAAAGGCTTTTTACGCATTAACGCCGGGACGCCAAAGGGCATACCTGCTGCATTTTTCAGCACCTAAACAATCCAAAACCAGGGAATTGAGGGTTGAAAAAAATATGCCCCTAATTCTTAAGGGAAAGGGATTGAATGACTAACAACTTTAGATTGTATAATAAATAATTGTATAAAATGAAAAAGCAATTGTTACCGAAAGAAAGTAAAGAAATACTCAGCGTTTTGAAAGCCCGTTTTGAAAAAAACATGACGAGGCATAAAAATGTTGAATGGGCTAAAGTGCAGGCAAAGCTGGAAGCCAGTCCGGGAAAACTTTGGTCGCTCAATGAAATGGAAATTACCGGCGGCGAGCCTGATGTTGTTGGTGTTGATAAAAAAACAGGTGAATACATTTTTTATGATTGTTCAGCGGAAAGTCCCAAAGAACGCAGAAGTGTTTGCTATGATCATGAAGCACTGGAGAAAAGGAAAGAAAATAAACCAGCAGACAGCGCAATTGAAATGGCAAAGGCCATTGGCATTGAGTTATTAACGGAAGAGCAATACCGGGAATTGCAGCAACTTGGAAATTTTGACACGAAAACATCGAGCTGGATAACAACACCTGCAAATGTTAGAAAACTCGGTGGTGCTCTTTTTTGTGATCGTCGCTACAACACTGTTTTCTTATATCATAATGGAGCAGAATCTTATTATGCCGCCAGGGGTTTCCGTGGCTCGCTTAGGGTGTAAAACATTTAGCAAAACAACAATGCACAGATATATAGAAACATTTGAAACGTGGAACAAAATCGCTTCGCTTTACCAGGAGAAGTTTATGGAGTTGGACCTGTACAATGAAACATACGATTTTTTTTGTAATGCTATAACCAGGATCAACGCTGATATATTAGAAATAGGATGTGGGCCCGGCAACATTACCAAATATCTTTTATCAAAGCGGCCCGACTTTACTATTTACGGAATTGACATTGCTCCAAATATGATAGACCTTGCAAAAAAGAACAACCCAATGGCCAACTTTAACGTGATGGACTGTAGAGAAATCAGCAGGCTTACAAAAAAGTTTGACGGAATAATAGGAGGGTTTTGTTTGCCATATTTATCCGAGGATGAAACTGCAACACTAATACTTGATTCCTCTTTTTTACTAACTGAAAATGGTTTTATCTATTTGAGTTTTGTGGAAGGCGACCCAATTAAATCCGGCTTCCAGGTGGGCAGTAGCGGCGACAGAACTTATTTTTATTATCATGATTTAGAAAGCATAAAAGCACAACTTGCCGAAACCGGATTTGAAGAAATAAAAATATTTAAAGTGGCATTTAAAAAATCAACAACAGAAGACGAGATGCACACAATACTAATTGCAAAGAAAAAATGTCTCACAAAAGTTTCTGAATATTTTCGCCCTAAATAAATAAAAGTTGAAAATCCAACCATTATTGAAAGTTTTAAATATGACATACCAGTTATATCCCACAAAGAAATCCATTCAAACTTCTACAGATGTCCACAAACTAAAAAAATCGTGATAAACGCAAGCTAATTACGGCCGTCAATCACGGCGTTTTACTGTATCTTTAAGCAGAAAAATACTTAATGGACGAAGAAATCAAAAAGTTTTTATTCAATCCTACCGTTGGTAAAATTGCTACCATCTTAATTGGGGTGGCTATTATTTGGCTCATAATAAAAGCAATTCAAAAAACTCTTTTCTCAAAAATTAAAGACAACGATAACCGCTACAAGGCAAAAAAATTTGCAAGTTTTGTGGGGTACTTGTTAACCATTGTTTTGCTTACTGTTGTTTTTAGCGACAAACTTGGCGGGTTAACGGTAGCGCTTGGAGTGGCAGGTGCAGGCATTGCTTTTGCACTGCAGGAAGTGATTGCTTCCTTTGCAGGATGGCTGGCTATTATGTTTGGCGGATTTTATAAAACCGGCGACAGGGTTGAGCTTGGTGGCATTAAAGGCGATGTAATGGATATTGGTGTGTTGCGAACAACGGTGATGGAAATAGGGCAATGGGTGGATGGGGATTTATACAATGGCAGAATAGTATTAATTGCCAATAGTTTTATTTTTAAGGCACCGGTGTTTAACTACTCAGGTGATTTTCCTTTTTTGTGGGATGAAATAAAAATTCCGGTTTCGTACGGAAGCAATTATGAAAAGGCAACAGCGATATTTGAAAATGTGGGTAAAGAAGTGGCGGGCGATTTAACAGAAAAATCAAGGGACCGATGGGCTGCACTTCAAAGAAAATTCAGGTTAGAAGAAGCACAAACGGAACCAATGGTTTCATTAATTGCCAACGACAATTGGGTTGAATACACTTTACGTTATGTAGTTGGATACAAGAAAAGAAGAGTTACCAAAACAGCACTATTTACTAAAATATTAAAAGCCGTTGATGCCACCAACGGCGAAATTAAATTTGCATCTGCAACCTTTCAACTGGTAGAAGCACCCGAAATAAAAATTAGTATGAAACCAAAGGAATAATATTTTCATCAATTGAAAAAATTCTACATCATTACAGCTATACTATTGATTTTTGTTTTCACCTGGTGGCTGGGAGCATTACCTGTTTTAGCTACATCAAATTCTCCGGTATATAGAAATATCATAACACTGTCTGGCGAATTATTGTATGCTGTTAAAACGGAGTCTGATACCGATAGCCTGGAAAATCAATTAGCGTTGCTGCAAATGGATAGCGTAATAAATGGCTTAAGTAATGATGCGGCAAAAAAAACTTTTTGGATAAACATCTACAATGCATATTATCAAATTCTTTACACCAGGGAAAAGAAAACCAAACCAAAAATATTTACCGGCAACGTAATATTAATTGCAGGGCATTTGTTCAGTCTGGATGATATTGAGCATGGTATTTTACGACGATACCGTGGCAAATACAGCATGGGCTATTTACCGCAGTTTTTTCCCTCAAAACTGATTAAACAACTGGCTGTTTCCAGCATAGATTATCGAATTCATTTTACGCTCAACTGCGGCGCTAAAAGCTGTCCCCCCATTGCTTTTTATGATTATGAAAACCTTGAGCCGCAATTGAACCTCGCCACCAAATCTTTTTTGCACAGCGAAACAACAATAGACACAGCGAATAAAGTAATATCCACCAGTAAAATACTGAAATGGTACAAAGGCGATTTTGGCGGTAATGATGGAATTCGCTCTTTACTTTCCACAGTATTTAACCAAAATTTTAGCGGATATTCCATTAAGTTTAAGAAGTACGATTGGGATGCTTACCTGAAGCATTACAGTTCGAAATAACAATATCTTGTAAGTGCACTTTTGATTGAATACAGCAAATACTTAAACCGAAAAACAAAATGATATTAGAACACGTTGCCATCTGGACAGATAATTTAGAAATCCTTAAAGACTATTACATAAAATATTTCGATGGAAAACCGAACGACAAATACATTAACGCCAAAAAGGATTTCAGCAGTTATTTTATTTCTTTTGCTTTGGGAGCAAGGATTGAAATAATGAGCAAGCCAAATATCCCCAGCAATTTAAACGACCGGGTGTTGACGCAACATAAGGGTATCATTCACCTGGCCTTCGACGCAGGCTCTAAGAAGGCCGTGGACGAAAAAGCAACACAACTGAAAGCTGATGGTTTTAAAATATTAAGCGGTCCAAGAATAACCGGCGATGGCTATTATGAATTTGAAACCCTCGACCCCGATAATAACCGCCTTGAAGTGACAGCAAAAAATATTGACTGAGTAAAAAATATTTCCCAGCCAGGTACGTCTTACTAAAAAACACATCTTAAGTACCACAGTGAAGTTTTCGCCTGATTTTTAAAAAGAGATATAATAATATGTACATAGTATTAATCGTAATTGTTGCATGTATAGTAGCAGTGATGGCTTTTATGCAACAAACCAAATTTGGCAAACTACCGACAGGTGACAGGTTGCAAATAATAAAAAAATCGCCCAACTATAAAAACGGCTCTTTTCAAAATCAAAGCATTACACCCGACCTGACGGAAGGCGCCAGCTTTTTTTCCGTTGGTAAAGAATTTTTCTTTGGCGAGAAAAAAAGGGTAACTCCGGAGGACGAAATACCATCCATTAAAACCGATCTTTTAACATTGGATAGTAATGAAGATGTATTGGTGTGGTTTGGGCATTCATCTTATTTTATGCAGGTAGATGGAAAGCGAATTTTGGTTGACCCGGTTTTAAGCGGGCATGCCTCTCCCCTTTCTTTTACTACAAAAGCTTTTAAGGGATCAAATATTTATTCGCCTGAAGATATTCCGGCAATTGATTATCTTTTTATTACACACGATCACTGGGACCATCTTGATTATTACACGGTGACACAAGTGAAGCAGAAAATTAAAAAAATAATTTGCTCATTGGGCACCGGCCAACATTTGCAGCGGTGGGGTTTTAACAGCCGGGACATCATCGAAAAAGACTGGAACGAACAAATAATTTTAGAAGACGGTTTTGTAGTGAACACCGTTCCGGCAAGGCATTTTTCAGGGCGTGGTGTAAAACGCAACCAGGCGCTCTGGATATCGTATGTTTTACAAACACCCAACATGAAAATATTTGTTGGTGGCGATAGTGGTTATGATAAACATTTTGCTGAAATTGGAAAAACATTCGGCCCCTTTGATTTGGCCATCCTTGAAAACGGTCAGTACAACAAAAGTTGGAAATACATTCACATGATGCCGGCAGAAGTATTACAGGCCGCTAAAGATTTAAATGCTGAAAGATTATTTCCGGTTCACTCTTCAAAATTTGCTTTGGCAATGCATCCCTGGGATGCCCCGCTGTCAACCATATCTGAGCTGAACAAAACCGCAAACATTTCATTAATTACCCCAATGATTGGCGAACCTGTACATCTAAAAGACAGGGCTCAGCAATTTTCTGACTGGTGGAAGGATATCAACTAGACAAAAATATTGTTATTGCTTCTACACGTTCGGCACTTGGTATCATTTCTTCTGCCCCGGATACAGTTTTGCAAAAACTATCAAGCAAGGGTTGATTTCCTGATTACAAGTTCAGCTTTTATATTTATTTGACTT
>JBGSIG010000075.1:0-10308 GCA_041742655.1 Ferruginibacter sp.
GAAATTGATTATGGCTTTAATGCCAAAACCCTTGATATATCTGCTATGAGCCTGCACCGTGTGTTGGCCACCGCAATGAAGGAAGATGCCATTAATGAACGGGGTAGCGTAGTGGCGCTTACCTATATTGCTGCCCAGCGTGTGTTTCCTGATTATAACGAAATGGCAGATGCTAAATCATTGTTGGAAAGTGTTGCCCGTAGTTTTGGTTACCACTACGGTGTAAAAAAACATGTCAGGGTTAACACCATATCTCAGTCACCTACACGTACCACTGCCGGCAGTGGTGTAAAAGGCTTCGACGGCTTTATTACCTATGCAGAAAAAATGAGTCCGCTGGGCAACGCCAGTGCCGACGAATGTGCGGATTATTGCGTAACACTCTTCAGCGACATGACGAAAATGGTAACTATGCAAAATCTTTTTCACGACGGAGGATTTTCTTCAACAGGCGTTACTGTAGATGTAATTGAACAAATGGAGAAATAGGTCCGGGTATTAGATTCTATTATGGGCATTCTTGCATCGCCCGCTTGTGCCGCAAACCATTTGGCATCAGCTCACGAAGTACAAACAGAGAATAAAAAATGATTTTAGAAGTAGCAATCCTTTATGTAAAAGCAGGGGAAGAAGAGCAATTTGAGGAGGATTTTAAAGTAGCCGGACAATATATAAGTGCTGTTGAAGGGTATGTTGGTCACACTCTTAAAAAATGTATAGAGCAAAATAATAAATATATCCTGCTGGTAGATTGGGAAAAATTAGAAGACCATACGATTGGTTTTAGAACTTCAGAACAATACCAGGAATGGAGAAAATTGTTGCATCATTATTACGATCCGTTTCCAGTAGTGGAACATTATGAAGCTGTATTATCAAACGCAATTTGCTGAACCGGGAAGCTGAATCTGAATACACTTTTTTTTAAATTTCATAAACTTCAAATAACGTTCCATGGAATGGATAGAAATAGTTGGCCTCACGGGCTCCTTATTAAGCAGCATCACCTTTATACCGCAGGTTTATCAAACGTGGAAAACAAAAAGCGTGGAAGACCTTAATTTGTTTATGATGTTAATTGTTTTTTTAAGTACTGTTGTATGGTTGGTGTACGGGGTGGGTTTGCAGTTGTTGCCCGTTATTATTTGTAATGGAATTATTTGTGCACTCTCGCTGCTATTGATTTATTTTAAGCTTCGGTTTGCAAAAAAATAACCGTTCTTTTTAGCATACACTTACAACAAAAGCCACTAACATAAGTCAGTGGCTTTTGTACATAACAATATATCTTTTACAATTTCTCTTTACAAGAAAAGTACAGTTTTTCTAGTATTCATCCTCATTAAAAAAGAAATCTTCCTGGCTGGGGTAATCTGGCCAGATATCTTCAAGGCCTTCGTAAATTTCACCTTCGTCATCCAGTTCCTGCAGGTTCTCTATCACCTCGATAGGAGCACCGCTACGAATACCAAAATCTATCAGTTCATCTTTTGTTGCCGGCCAGGGTGCATCTTCTAAATGAGACGCCAATTCTAGTGTCCAAAACATCGTCTAAATGGGTTTAATTTTTTGCAAATGTAAAAGTTTGGTGGAATTAAACAAATGTGTTTTTTAATCCGGGTATTTATTTTTTATTTTAAACGGGCAAATAGTGCAATTAATTGCGTTCAAATAATTAATAATTGGTTACTTTAGCCACATGCTTACAGCAACAAATATTATAAAAAATTATGGTAGCCTACCTGTTTTAAGAGGCGTAGATGTACATATCGAAAAAGGAGAGATTGTAAGCATCGTGGGGTCGTCTGGTGCGGGCAAAAGTACGCTGCTACACATTCTTGGCACATTGGACATGGCAGACAAAGGATCAATTTCGTTAAAAGGAGAACGGATTGAAACGCTGAATGGTAAAAAATTAGCCGCTTTTCGCAATAAAAATATCGGCTTTGTTTTTCAATTTCACCATTTATTGCCGGAATTTACGGCACTTGAAAATGTTTGTATTCCGGGCTGGATTTCTGGCAGAAAAAAAAAGGAAATAACTGAAAAAGCTATCAATTTGTTAACAACTTTAGGCTTGTCAGACCGGTTGGAGAACAAACCTCAGCAACTTTCAGGCGGTGAACAGCAAAGGGTGGCGGTGGCAAGAGCGTTGATTAACGACCCATCAATTATTATGGCCGATGAGCCAACCGGCAATCTCGACAGCGCAAACGCAAAAGAATTACACCAGCTTTTTATTGACTTGCGGGATCGGTTTCAACAAACCTTTTTAATTGTAACACATAATGAAGAACTTGCTCAAATGAGTGACCGGATTTTGCACATGAAAGACGGGAAAATAATTGATAATTTTTTAATTGATAATTCCACCAGTAAAAAGAGTGTTTTCAATTGACAGCATTTTCAATTATCCATTCAATAATTATTATGCCACAATTTGTATCCTACTTTTGTGAATTGAAATATTAATAATTATCCATTAACCCGCGGTTTCCACGCTATTTCGTCAACTTTCAGTAAATGGGCAATATATCTTGAGAGCACAAATAAATAGTCGCTTAACCTGTTTAAATATTTTATTACCAGTTGGTCTACAAATATTTCATGTTCCTGCATATTTACACAGAGTCTTTCGGCTCTCCTGCAAACACAACGGGCGATGTGGGTGGATGAAATGGCAACATGGCCGCCGGGCAAAATAAAATATTTCATGGGTGCAAGCACTTCATTCATGCTGTCTATTTCATTTTCCAACAATACAACATCAGCCTCTTTAAGGTCGGGGATTTTCATCAACGGCTCTTTATCCGGGTCACATGCTAATGATGATCCAATGGTAAATAAACGGTCCTGAATCTCCTTTAAAATAATTTTAGATGCATTGTCTGTTATAAGGTCAGTAACCAGGCCGACATGAGAATTTAGTTCATCCACCGTGCCGTAGGTTTCAATGCGTAAATGACTTTTTGGGACCTTTGTTCCTCCAATCAGACTAGTTTTGCCAAGGTCGCCGGTTTTAGTATAAATCTTTGTTGCCATGCATTATTTGTTAGAAATAAATAAATATAACAAAGCAACACAAAAAAGAATGATTAGTTGATAAAAAATAGCAAATCAGGCAAGTTGGCCGATTATAGATGGGTGGGCATTGCGCTTATCTGTTTCAATAACGCCATCTCTTAAACGTATTACACGATGGGCAAAGCCTGCGATATCTTCTTCATGAGTAACAAGTACAACAGTATTACCATCGGCATGTATCTTACCTAAAATGTCCATTATTTCATGCGATGTTTTAGAGTCAAGATTACCAGTAGGCTCATCCGCCAAAATTATAGCGGGGTCATTTATCAGGGCTCTTGCAATGGCCACCCTCTGACATTGGCCACCACTTAGTTCATTTGGTTTATGGTGGCTTCTGTCTTCCAGTTTCACCTTAGCCAGAACGTCCAGCGCTCTTTCCGTCCTGTCTTTCTTTCCAATGCCGCTGTATATAAGTGGTAGTGCTACATTCTCTGCGGCAGTTAATCGCGGCAGCAGATTAAATTGTTGAAATACAAAACCAATTTCTTTGTTACGTATTTCAGCCAGGTCGTCATCAATCATCCGGCTTACGTCGTGCCCGTTCAAAATATATTTACCTTTTGTAGGCGTATCAAGACAACCCAAAATATTCATTAAAGTCGATTTGCCAGACCCACTCGGCCCCATCAATGCCACATATTCATTTTTAAAAATATCCAGCGTGATGCCTTTCAATACCTGTAGTTCCTGTTTACCCAAATAATAGCTTTTACAAATATTTTCTAAATGAATAATTCCCGGCATAACGTTTTTTTGTTTATTGATTCTTAAAAAGACCCTTTGCACAAATCACTAAAACCAAAGCGACATTTGCAAACTTATAAAACCCTCAACCTATTAATTAAAATATTATTTCTTTATTACCTTAGGTACTTTAAAAAATTGTGTATCATGCAATGGAGCATTTTTTAAACCTTCCTGGATGCTGATGCTGCCTTTCACCTCATCTTCTCTAAGTACGTTTATATTGTCGCTCATGTGTAATAGTGGGCTAACGCCGGCTGTATCCAATTCGTTTAGTTTTTCAACAAATGCTATCATTTTTTGAAGGTCGGTTTTAATGGATGCTTTTTCGCCATCATCAAACTGAAGCCTTGCAAGGTGTGCAATTTTATTAACCAGCGTGTCATTTACTTCCATCAAACAAAAATAATGGATTAGCCTGACAGGCATGTTAATAATTATATGAATGGCATTTTATTTTACCTCCAACTATGGCGATGACTATCTGGTTTTGCTATCTTTGCCATCCTTTATGAATGAAAAAAAAGAAATAGTAATGAGTGGCATCCGGCCCACTGGATTTTTGCACCTTGGTAATTACTTTGGCGCAATACGCAATTACGTAAAAATGCAGGAAGATTTTGACTGCTATTTTATGGTTGCCGATTTACACTCGCTTACAACACATCCTGACACAAAAGAGTTAAAAGCTAATGTTCACAGGGTTTTGGCAGAAAATATCGCATGCGGTTTAGATCCCGATAAGGTAACATTATATTGCCAAAGCGATGTGTACGAAACGCCCGAATTGTATTTGTATTTAAATATGCTGGCTTACACGGGAGAGCTGGAAAAAACAGTTACTTTCAAGGACAAGGTTCGTCAAAATCCCGATAACGTAAATGCAGGGTTGCTTACATACCCGGTTTTGATGGCAGCGGATATATTGCTGCATAGGGCAAAATATGTTCCCGTTGGCAAAGACCAGGAGCAACACCTTGAATTTGCACGAACCTATGCCAATCGGTTCAATTACCGGTATGGTGTAGTTTTTCCTGAACCATATGCCTTTAACTATAACGAAGAATTAATGAAAGTTCCCAGCCTGGATGGTAGTGGAAAAATGAGCAAGAGTGAAAATCAAATGGCTACTTTGTTCCTTGCCGATGAGGATGATACCGTTCGGAAGAAAGTGATGAAAGCTAAAACAGATGGCGGGCCAACTGTAATGAACTCGCCAAAACCAGATTATATAGCCAATGTTTTTAGCTTGATGGCACTGGTAAGTTCGGAGGATGTAACTATGAAATTTGAAACAGACTACAATAATTGCAATATCCGTTATGGAGATATGAAAAAGCAACTGTCGGAAGATATGGTAAATTTTATTGCACCAATAAGGAGAAAGATAAACGCAATCTTAGGTGATGAGGCCTACCTGAAAGACATTATGCAGAAAGGTGCTCAAAAAGCGTCAGCGAGTGCAAAAGCTACCATGGAGCTGGTACGGGCTGCAATGGGGTTAAATTATTGATGGCTTTGTAAAGTGATGATAAAGTTTTGTATCATTAATATTATAAAGTTTCCCTACATTCACTTTTTAATAGGTTGAACACTAAATATTTTTATAATCCTTAAATAGCCCTCGGGCTCGGGGCAACATGGCCAAAACTAAAAAACCAAAACATATTGCGGTAGCCGGAAATATCGGAGCCGGTAAAACTACGCTAACAGAAATGTTAAGTAAACATTACAAATGGATACCGCAATTTGAAGACGTAGATCACAATCCATACCTGAACGATTTTTATGAAGATATGCCCCGGTGGAGTTTCAACCTTCAGATATTCTTTTTAAACAGCCGCCTTAAACAATTACTGGAAATTCAGCACGGTACCGAAACTGTGATTCAGGACCGGACTATTTACGAGGATGCCAATATATTTGCGCCCAACCTGCACGATATGGGCCTTATGGGCAAACGAGATTTTGATAACTACTACCATTTTTTTGAAACACTCAAGTCAATGGTAAAACCACCGGACCTGCTTATTTATTTAAAGGCATCCGTGCCTACTTTGGTGGCTCAAATACAAAAGCGGGGCAGGGAGTACGAAGAAAATATCAGGTTAGATTATTTAAAAAAGCTAAACGATTTTTATACCAGTTTCATCGATAATTACAAGGAAGGCCCTTTGTTGATTATTGACGCTGATAAAAATAAATTTGCGGAGAATGAAGAGCATTTGGGTCAGATAATCACAAGCATCGATTCAAAATTATTTGGTCTCTTCTAATACCCTTTTTACTGATGGACTCCTAGTCGATCAATTGATTTTTCATAGCATAAAAAACCAGGCCCACTGAGTTTTTTACGCCAAAGCGCTCCATCAGTCTGTCTTTTATTGCCTCTACGGTTCTGGAACTTATGTCCATTTTTTGAGCAATTTCTGTAGCGGTATATTCCATACACACAAGCGTTAGTACTTCCTTTTCCCGTTCGCTCACGATTATTTCTGTTGTTAGGGTAGGGTTAAACTTTTGTTTGCTATAGTTCTTCTTAATAAGCACTTTATTTACAAAAGGGTTTAGGTAAAAGCCGGTTTGCATAACTTCCGTGATGGCTTTCTTGATTTCGGATGGGTCTGTACTTTTTAGCAAATAACCGGCAGCTCCACAATCCATTAAGTGCCCAACAAATCGCTCATCCTCATACATCGTTAAAATAATTACTCTTATCGAAGGAAAGTCTTTAGTGATTTGCTTGGTGGTGTCTATACCATCTTTTATTGGCATTTTTAAATCGCATAGAATTACGTCAGGCATCGCTTCCGGAATTTTTTCCAAAAGATCCTCACCATTTTCAGCTTCCATTACAAATTTAATATCTGTATAAGAACGCATGGAGAGAATTACACCCTTCCTGAAAATTTGATGATCATCGGCTATCGCAACTTTAATGAGTTCCATAAAAAATTGGTTGTTACAAATCTATGAAAAAGAATTGGGGTTTCAATTGGGGGGTTCATACCAACAAGAAGCCATTTCCGCAATCAACTAAATTTATTAAATACCAGCAAAAACTTAAATACTTATCTTTTCTACTCTTTCTGGCCTGCAATCAAAATCAGTAGGTAGAATCTTTAGGTATCTCTAATGTTACTTTAAAATAGGTATGGCTGGGATCAATTTCAAAAAAAATACGGCCATTTAATACCTTAATACGGCTTGCAATATTCTTTAATCCCAACCCTGTAGATACATGATTCAATCTGTCAAATTCTGTTTGCACAATGCCTTGTCCATCGTGGTGAAGCCTGAAATAGCTATGCGTTGTATTGGCGTTTTGGGTAAGGTGTATAAAACCGGCATTGCTATGTTTAATAATATTGTTTACCAGTTCCTGTATTACTCTAAATATTAATAATTCCTGTTCTAATTTTAAACGGGTTCGGTAATCATGAAAACGAACACTGGCGTTTAATGTACCACTTCCGTTTATTTTTTGAAAAAGATCGCTCATGGCACTTTCCAGGCCAAAGTTTTTTAATGTTGGGGGCATCATGCTGTGACTGATGTTGCGAATCAGTTGAATGGCATCATCTATTATTTGCTTGGCGCTGAAGATTGACTGCAACTGGGCTGCAGGCTCCTGGTTAACGAGGTTCTCGTTAAGGTAAAGCCTTGCAGTAGCCAGCAAAGGCCCTACATCATCATGCAGGTCGGCCGCAATGCGGTTGCGTTCTTCTTCCTGGAATTTGATAGAAGCATTCAGCAGAATTTGTTGCTTATCGTCTTCCAGCTTTTTCAACTGGTCGTTAAACCTGATAACTCTACGCTGGTGAAAGATCACAAAAAATACAATACCCAGGGTAAGACTCAGCATGGCAAATGTGCCGAAAAGTATCACATAATTCGGTGAAGTACCGGTAACTTGTAAAAAAATCATTTGCAGGTTTAAAAGTTAGCTTGTTTGTTTAGTGGTTGAAAGGTATCTAAGTTTAAATTGGAGGGGATAGTGTTGATGTTTTTTGTTGCAACTAAATTTTTATTCACAAAAATTGCAACGCATAACAGAATGTTTTTTATGATGGTTAATGTTGAATTAACTATCACGAATTGATCGCCAAATCCAAATTCAGAAAATCTTGTTTTTGCAACCAACAAAATGAAGAAGTCACCAGAGAAAAATATTAAAAAAGCAACCGAAACCCAAAAACTGGGTAACTCGAAAAGTGGGGTATAGTAATTATAACGCATTATTTCATAAAAATAATATACAATTACGGCCATGAAAAAGAGACTTTCAATAATACTGGGAATAAAATCGAAATCTAATTTGGAGATTTGGGTCCTTGAAAAATTGTAACACCAAAAAATTCCAAACAGCACGGCACCAAAAACCATCAGTTTTTTTGCTGCGGAACTTTTGATGATGTAGTAATACATTGTGGTAAGAAAAATGACTTCGCATATTACGGAAATACTAACTATACTATTTTGGAATTTAAAATTTGTAGCAAAAGCAATTATTACTAAAAGCGTAACAAAAGCTTTATAAATAAAAAAAACCTTTATTTCTTTGCTCTTATTCTTTTTAAAAAAAAGTAGACAAAGAAATAAAGGTAAAGTTTCTGACAGGAAGTTAAGGTTGAATAAAATCTGCAAATTAATTGTAGTTTTTTCAAAAGTAGTTAACTTTTATCAAAATCTACCTTATTAATCTACAAAAACAACTACATGATTCCAGATACCAATACCACTCTTACGTGTTTAACTAAACTTGATAACATGATTAATGGATTTAAAATTTTAAAAAATGGTTTCGAGTTGTAAACTTCTATTAAAATGGTTTCGCCAACAACAGGTAGATTTCAAGGTAAATGAGCAGGTTTCGTTGAAATGCAGGTCCAAAAAGGCTTTTACAGGAAAACACTACGTAAAAAGTTTATAAAATTTGGTAAATGTACTAATGTAAAATAGTAAAAATACTATTTAGTTTTCCTGTAATAGTACGGTCGTAGTTTTACTTAATGAAATAAAACTTATTTTAAAAGACCAAAATGAGTTTTAATTTTAGTTATATTTGGAGCAGCAGTTTCCGAAAACAGCATTAAAATTTTAGCGTTTTGAAAAAAGGTTGAATAAAAATGAAATTTGTTAGTAAGTCACCTGGGGTTAGCTCTTAATTAACAGGATGTTTTTAAGTTCATTGCGATATGGGTTGTATTTAAAAAGGACTACTTAACAACCTTGCGATTTGCTTACATTCATCTTGGTATAATTACTCAGTACAGGTACGCAATATTATTGTCGAAGTGGCGTTATCCACCTGCGGAAAAAATTGCTAAAATAAATCATAGTATAAATATTTTTATATAGGGAACGTAGAATTATTAGTCAACATTATGATGTTTAACTAAGTATAAATACTTAATTTGTGATAAACCGAAACTAACCAATTTATCTTATGTCAATCTCTTTCGATTCTTCTATTAAAATTGCTATTGCAGACGATCACAAAATATTTAGAGATGGAATTAAGATGGCGCTTTCTGGCAAGGAAAACCTTATTATGCTATGGGAAGCGGAGGATGGAAAAGATATGATGCACAAGATTGCTATTAAAAAGCCAGATGTGCTGTTGATGGATATTAGAATGCCTGAAATAGATGGTATCAACGGCATTGAATTGATACGAAAGGAATATGATGGAATTAAAATTATTGTACTTAGCATGTACGATGATAACCAGATGATAAGCAAGATGATGGAAATGGGCGCCAATGCTTACCTTACCAAAACTACCGATCCCCAGGAAATCTACGAAGCCATTCTCACCTGCATGAATGAAGATTTTTATTTCAATGACCTTGTGAACAAGGCCGTGATGGGTAAACTGATGCAGAAAAAAAGTGTACGCCATCATTATGGATCCACCACTGCAATACAATTTAATGAGAAAGAAATAAAAATTTTGCAACTGCTTTCAGAAGATAAAACCACTGAAGAAATATCCAAAACTATTTTTCTAAGTCCACGCACAATTGAAACCATTCGCCAAAACATGAAGATGAAAGTAAACGCTAAAACCATTGGCGGTTTAATCATGTACGGCATGCGTAATAAGTTAATTGACTGATTTTTTACAGAAATGCAAAAAAAATCGCAGGACAGCGTTTTTAATTTTACGAAAAAAAGAAAGAAAAAATATAGGTTTCGCATATTTAATAATTTGTAATTATGTGCCTGCTTGTGAATTTGTACGTATTGGAAAATGTAAACACTAAGGGGAAATACTTTTAAAATCGTATTTTTCCTACTTAAAATAATGAGTATTTATACTAGTAGTATTGTAAAATATAGAGTGATATTGCATCGTTACTTAATAGGATACAAGAAACTCTTTTTGGAATGGCCTTTTAACCTAATAAAATAAAGCAAACTTGGAACCTATTAAAGTATTAATTGCAGACGATCACGTACTATACCGGGCTG
>JBGSIG010000076.1:0-7944 GCA_041742655.1 Ferruginibacter sp.
TCAAATAATTTGAGTAGATATCGCTGTTGTTCTTTATCGATGTAAAGCCTGGAGTGCATAGTATTTGAGAGGTTGGTTTGTATCGTAATCTTATAAATTGTTTTGGCAATTCCGATTGCTTTTTCTGGGCTCAGATCAGCTTTCTTATTTTTTAATTGCCTTTCCAACTCTTTATAAATTTTGTAAGCGCAAAAGGCAATACAGATATGTGCTTTAATTCTGCCTTTGAGCCTATGGAAAATGGGTCGTATTCTTAAGTCGGTTTTAGATATTCTGAATGCTTTTTCAATTTGCCACAAATGATTGTAGTTTTCTATGATTTCATCTTTGGCTAAAGCAGTGTTGGTTGAATATCCTTTCAAGCCATCCCATTTTGCATCTGCTTTATATTTTTCTTTATCGATACTTATTTTTACATCTCCTTCCAGTTTCAGGTATTTATTATAGCCACGGTTATTGATATGCTGTTTGGTGAGTTTGCCCTTTGTTATGTTTTTTTCTAACTTTTCTAATCCCCTTTTTCTGTTGGCAGCATCTTTTTTTGCTCTGGCATCTGAGTAACTGATGATGATCCGGCTATTTTCGTCTTTCACAATGGCTATACTCTCTCCATTTTTTAAACCGGCTGATAATATTTGCTTTTCAATGGATTTTGTTTCATTTTTTATTCTTGCTCCTATGATATATTCATAATTTTTGTTTTGAAGTTCTGTGATGTTATCGTTTGACATCAGCCCGGCATCGGCAATTACTACCATCTTTTTTAATTTGTATTTAGCTTTAAAGGCCTCTATAACCGGCAGCATGGTATGCCCCTCAAACTTTTTATCCTCAACCATTTCGTAAGCCAATGGATAGCCTCCTGTACTAACCAGCAGGCCCAATACAATTTGTGGTTGCTGATGTTTGCCATCCTTACTAAAGCCTGTTTTGCGTAAGTCATCTTCCTGCTCTGTTTCAAAATACAATGTAGTTACATCATAAAATACGATGCTCATTTCATTATTCAATACCTTCAGTGTATGCCCATAACTTATATTTTGTATCTGCTCTTTTTGTTTGTTGTTTAGCTTATCTAAATAGCGGTATACACTTTCTACATCTATGCAAAGACCTTTGTATTTAAATAAATAGTCTGTTGTCTTTAACTTGCTTACAGGGTAACATAATCTTGTTAATACCAGGTGGCGGAATAGTTCATCCTTAATGGCATTAAAGCCAATCTCATCAAATAATTTGCCCAGCAACAGCTCAGGACCATCCAAACTTAACTCCCGTATTCCATTGAAGAATAAATTTACCAGTTGCTCTTCATTGTTTTTATCAAAATAAAAACTGGTCTGACCTTTTAAAATAGGGATGAGTTGTTTGCCCTTTATAAACAAGGCCTCAATTTCAGTGGGGTCTGAGGAACTACCCATTGTTTTAACCAGGATAGATTTACCGACAACTTTTTCTAATACCTGAATACTGACAATGCCACTTTTGTTAAGCTTCTTTCTGACAAACATACCCCAAAAATAAGGCTGGGTCACCCAAAATAAAAAACGAAATCAAGCTCACAAAGGGTTATAGAGAGATTTGTATGAAATAATCAAAAACCGAGGAAAACAGGAAAAAGCCTGCACTGCAGGCTTTTTTATTATAAGTTTGAAAATTTTTACACCAGCTTCATGGTTACCGGGTCCCACTTAACAATTTTCTTTTTGAAATAACTTTCATTGCAGGCTAAAGCAGGAGCCGCTGCTCTGAAACCAAATGCGGCATCTTCAACAACCGGTTTGCCTGTTCTGATGGAATCAAAGAAATTGGTAAAATGATCCAGGTGCTCATCATAATTCTGTGGGGCTTTGAACGTGACATCTTCTTTGATTGGTCTTTTTCTCTGCGCAGCTGTCCATTTTTCATTGTATTCTTTTTGCATCTCATCCCTCATACTCTTTGAGAAGGTAAACAATGAATCGTAGCCGCCAAATCCGGGTGCTTCCGGCATAAGGCTATGACGAATAGTAATATCATTTCCTTTAACATCCATCACCCCTTCAGAACCTACCAACCTTATTACTTCCTGGCCACCTGTGCCACTGATAAAATTAACCTGCAGGGTTAATTGAAAAACAGGGTGCTCAGGAGTTTCAGCGTATTGCATTACGCCGGCCATTACATCCGGCATGTTGCGCCCATCTTTCCAATAACTTATCTGGCCGGAACTATAAATAGTTTCGGGCCCTTTGGAGTTGGTAATAAAATGCGTACCACTTAATAAGTGAATGAACAAATCTCCCGCCACACCAGTGCCTACTTCTTTATAGGCACGCCACCAGAAAAATTTCTTTGCATCAAAAGTCATTTTTTCTGTAGCCTCAATAAATACATCCCAGTCTACCGTTTCTGCGCTGGCATCTTTAGGTATGGTGTATTCCCATGCACCAATTGAACCCTGCCTGTCGTACACTGCATTTACCATGTTTAATTTTCCAATTTCACCGGCAGCTAATAATTCTTTGGCTTTAGCCAATCCCAAACTACTTACACGCTGGCTACCCACCTGCAGCACTTTTCCATATTTTTTTTGCGCATTAATTACACCATACCCCTGGTCAATTTTATAAACCATTGGCTTCTCAATATAAACATGTTTTCCTTTGGCTAATGCATCAATTGTTATACGAGAGTGCCAGCAATCCGTGGTGGCAATAATAACTGCATCAATATCCGTTTTGTCTAATAATTCTTTGTAGTTCCTGGTGGTGTATAAATCTTTGCCATACATTTCTTTTGCATTCTCTATCCTGCCGGTATACAGATCGCAAATACCAGCAAGTTCTACACCCGGAACTTTTAAAGCCGTTTGCAAGTCGAAATGGCCTTGCACACCAAAACCAATTACACCCAACCGGATTTTATCGCCCGACGAGATTTTTCTTTCATAAAATAAAATTCTTTCTTCTGCCTTTTGCCGCGCTGCAAGTGATTGCAAGGGCGAAGCAGCCGTTATTAATGTGGCAGCGCCAATTTGTTGTAGAAATTTTCTACGGGATTCCTGATTTGACATAGCAGTCGTTTTTTGTTTATTTAATTATTGAACTGAATAGTTTGCAAAAGCAAATTGTTTACCAAATAGATGGACTTGTTTTTCGTATGTAATTTAAGCAATAACTGATTATCAGGAGGCGGATATGCAAACCAAGTCTAACAAATAAGATTTTCAAACAACACCACTATTCCAAATCATCCAATCAATTTTTATTTATTGTAATTTTGTATTCAAATAATTATTTATGTCGTCCCTTACGCTAACAATAATACAAACAAACCTGAAGTGGGAAGATAAAGCGGCTAACCTTCAGCGCCTGAAGGAAAAGATTAATGCTATTGAAGAAAGAACAGAAATAGTGGTGCTGCCCGAAATGTTTACCACAGGCTTTAGTATGGAGCCAGCATTATTTGCAGAAACAATGGAAGGCGAAACAGTGCAGTGGATGATGGATATTGCAGCCAATAATAAAATAATTGTAACCGGAAGCGTTATGATTAAAGAGCAGGATAAATATTTTAACCGCCTTATATGGATGCTGCCCAACGGGCAATATGGCTATTATGATAAACGTCATTTGTTTGCCTACGGCGAAGAAGACAAGCATTATACTGCAGGCAATAAAAGGCTGATAGCTTCGGTAAAGGGTTGGAAGATTAATTTGCAAATCTGTTACGACTTACGTTTTCCGGTGTGGAGCCGCCAGCAATCGACAGATACAGAAACTGAGTTCGACTTATTGATTTATGTAGCCAACTGGCCCGAGAGAAGGAGCCATGCATGGAAAACACTGTTGTGTGCAAGGGCTATAGAAAATCAATGTTATGTAGTGGGTGTAAACCGTGTGGGGAAAGATACTAAAAACAGTTATAGCGGTAACAGTTTGGTGATAGATCCCCTCGGCCAGGTATTGTATCACCAGGCTGATGAAGAAGATGTTTTTACCATTACACTGCAAAAGGAAGAGGTAGATAAAGTAAGAATGCAATTTCCATTCTGGAAAGACGCGGATGATTTTACAATCGGGTTATAAGCTATTCATTAGCACCGCTGTTTTCTTTTATCATTTCTTTTACCGTGACCATTTTAATGTCAATATTGTTGCGAACATCCTGTACAGATGGCTTTATATAAACATCGGGCGCAACTCCCAATCCTTTCTTATCGGCATGATTGTATTGAACTATCTTAAAAAAAGGCAAGCGCACCCTCAGTTTAGTTACAGGCAAAGTAATATCGGGAATTAGCAAGCCGCTGTTGCCATACCATCCACCACCTGCGTCCTCTCCTGCAATGGTTATATTAGGTTGGCCTTTTACCGAATTACAAAATAGGGTAGACGCCGAAAAACTAAGCCCTCCAATGAGTACATAAACTTTGCCATCAAAATGATTATTCGTTTTTGGATAAAACCAATGGTTTTCCCAATATCCAAAATGATATTTGCCATCTTTTTCTTTTTTGGTTACAAAGAATAAACCGATGTTATCGAAAAAACTATTTTTAACATAGCGGGAATAAGGGTTGAACGATTTTGCTATGGCATACGCTGTATCGGCTACTTTAAAAGGTGTAGTGCGTAAATATTTTGTAAGTAAAACTGACATATTAATATCGCCACCACCATTGCCCCGTAGGTCTACAATTACATTTTGTATTTGCTGTTGTTTTATTTTTTTAAAAGACTGTTTTATAAACGAACGTAAATGCCTGCCATGTCCATTACTGAAAGTATTTAGTGTGATGGTGGCTGTATTAAGGTTGCTGTCAATGGTTAGCGACCTGGCGTATTCTTTTCGATCCTTTCTTATTTCTCTACCAGGTATTTTATTTATTTCCAGATCTTTATTTTTTTTGTGCGTGCTATCAATGATTGGTGTGAACATTGGCAGTAAAGTAGTTTTTTCTGCGCCTAAACTGTCGATATATCCAACACGGTAATTCTTATAAATTCCATATACATTTCGGTGGTAGTAAGGAAAATTTCCGCTTACCCGGATATAATTCACATTGTCAGCATAGCCATCCTGTGGCAGGTATTGAAAAATATTTTGCATCAACTGGTGTGTAGACAGGCTATTGATAGAAGTAATAATAGTGCCTTTTTTTATTACGGAGTCTTTTCGGTTTAGGTTGCCGGTAACCACCATAGTATCGCCCAATATTTTAAGGAATAGCGGAAACGACGGTATGCCTTTGTCCCTTAAATATTCGTTCCATTGCTTACTCATGGTAAAACTTGTATGGCCGCAATGTATTTTTTGTATCAACGGCGCCAACACCTTCCAGCCAAACTGCAACTCGGTCATTGAGTCGGCAATATTATTATCAAGACTGTCAAAATAATAATTCATGCTGTCTTTCGGCGTGTACCAATAAAGTGCAGGGTGTTTTTCCTGCAGAATGTTTCTTAACAGGGAGTAATCCTTTTGCAGCTCCTGCCGGGAATACTTTTTGCCGGGGTCATAATTTTGGTTGCTGACAGCACAACTTGCACATAATATTATTACAGCAGAAAGAGGGAGAAAATACTTTTTTAGCATGTACGAAAAAGCGGTGCTGTTTGAATAAATACGGCCTTAATTAAAACGGCCTTTTTCATTAATTTATTGCTGCGATTGATTCATATGGTTCCATCCCTGGGCAACCAATTTATGTTTATTACCACCTCTTGTGATAATATGCATACCATCCTCTGTCTCCGTCATATACCCGATAACACTTATTTGTTCGTTCAAAGTAATTTTATCGTAGTCTGTTTGTGAAAGCGTAAACAACAATTCATAATCTTCGCCACCACTTAATGCGCATGCAGTCGGATCAAGCTCTAATGTGTATGCAAATTGGCGGGCTTCTTCGTGTATGGGTATTTTATCTTCGTAAATAACGCAGCCGAGATTACTTTGTTTACAAATGTGCATGGTTTCGCTGCTAAGGCCATCGCTCACATCAATCATAGATGTTGGCATAATATCTTTCTCTGCAAAAAATTCAATAATGTCTTTTCTCGCCTCAGGTTTTAACAAACGGCCAACGATATACGACTGGCCTTCAAGATCTGGCTGGGCGCCGGTTTCGGCAAACACCTTTTTCTCTCTTTCTAAAATAGTTAATCCTAAAAAAGCGCCACCCAAAAATCCGCTTACGCAAAGCAGGTCACCTTTTTTGGCAGTGCTTCTTTTTACAAATTTATCGGGTGTAATTTCTCCAATGGCCGTTACCGAAATTACAAACCCCTTTTGCGATGAAGTAGTATCGCCGCCCACCAGGTCTACACCATATCTTTCGCAGGCAGCATATACACCATCATAGAATTCATCCATGGCTTCCAGGCTAAATCGGTTACTAAAAGCAATACTGAGTGTTACTTGTGTGGGGGTTGCGTTCATCGCATATATATCGCTGATATTTACTACCACGCTTTTGTATCCAAGATGTTTCAACGGCGTGTACATCAAATCAAAATGAATACCCTCTACCAACATGTCTGTTGTTACAACTACTTGTTTACCAAAATGGTCCAGCACGGCAGCATCATCACCCACACCTACAATTGTTGAAGCATTTTTTATTTCATTGTTTTGGGTAAGATGATCTATCAAACCAAACTCGCCTAAAGAAGTTATTTCTGTTCTTTCACTGCTCATATTGCTAAAATGTTTTTTGAATGATTTCTACAAGTAAGATTGATCACTGGCAAAGAAGCAAAACTATTTATTTTTAAACACCACAAATTCGGTTTAACATCCCTTTTGGAACATCCCGCAAAGCGAGCGGGATTGAAGTATTACAGTACTCCTCCATTTATAATACCCAACATTTCATTGTGTATTTTACCATTGGTAGCCAAAATGTGCGGTTGATAAACGGAATAATCATTGCCCTTGTAATCAGTTACTTTTCCACCAGCTTCCTGCACAATTAAAAACCCGGCAGCGCTATCCCATGCATTTAATTTGTGTTCATAAAAACCATCAAACCTGCCGGCAGCAACCCAACACAAGTCTATTGCCGCACTACCCAGCCTCCTTACCGGAACCCCTTTCCTGATCAGTGTTTCAAATACCTGCAGCGGCCCATTGGTCGCATCAAGGTAGGTATAGGGAAAGCCTGTGACTAAACAACTATTTATTACTTCTGCTTTATTGCTTACAGATAATTTTTTATCGTTCAGCGAAGCGCCAAACCCTCTTTGAGCAAAATAAAATTCATTCATCAGTGGATTATATACTGCGCCCATTATGATTTTACCATTGTACTCAAGGCCAATACTTACACAACAAATGGGTATGCCATTGGCAAAATTAATGGTGCCATCAATCGGATCAATAATCCATTTATATTCACTGTCCATTTTTATTTCCCCGGCTTCTTCGCTTAAAATAAAATGATCGGGAAAATCTTTTTTTATTACTTCAAAAATGGCTTTTTCAGATGCATGATCTGCCTCGGTAACGGGGTTGTTAATTCCTTCCTTATTGGTAATTTTAAAATCGCCACCAAAAAAACGCACCAATTCTTTTGCACCGGCCTCTGTAGCCTTTAGCAAGGTATTTTTTATCATGTTGCAAATATAAGCAGGGAAAGGTTATTTGGCCGGTAAGTCGGTAAGACGAGAGGGAAGACGGATTAATAAAACTTATTATTTCTTATCGGTAATATGTTTAATGCGTTTGCAGGGGTAAGCCATAAATTTTATACTTCTTTTATATTTTACCGTCTTATCGCCTTACCGGCTACACTTGCATTTTGTATACTGGCATAAAAAATCGTATTTCGTACACCTAAATCAACGTGTATTGCAACTGTCGGTTATTATAGTAAATTATAACGTAAAATATTTTTTAGAGCAATGCCTGAATGCCGTTTTAAAAGCTTGCGAAAATATTGACGCCGAAATATGGGTG
>JBGSIG010000077.1:0-5456 GCA_041742655.1 Ferruginibacter sp.
GAAGTTTCCTGCCTGGTTCTTCACAGAACCATACGGAAACTTATCTATGAGATAGCTATCGCATTACACAAACTGTCCCGCTATTCGGAAGATCTTCAGTATGAAGGGTAATAAATAAAACTTATATCACAACATGACAGACGCTATAATACCCTTAATCTCTCTAATTGCCCTTGAAGTAATTCTTGGCATTGACAACATTATTTTTATCTCTATTTTGGCTGACAAGCTACCCGATAACCAGCGAAATAAGCTAAGGTATTGGGGTATAGGGTTAGCAATGGTAATGAGGTTATGCCTGTTGGCATTTATTGCCTGGATTCTGCGCTTAGATCAAACCTTATTTACACTATTTAATATTGGCTTTTCAGGTAAAAGCCTCATCCTGATTTTTGGTGGGCTTTTCCTTATATATAAAAGTACAAAAGAGATTTACCACAAAACGGAAATAGACGCTGAGGGTACTCCGAATGTTGCGGCAAAAAGTAGTTTTAAAAAATTGTTGTCAGAAATAATTTTACTGGATTTAGTCTTTTCAATTGATTCGATCATAACCGCGGTTGGTATGGTGCAGCAACTTTGGGTAATGTATACGGCAGTAATTGTAGCAGTAGTAATTATGTTATTTGCATCAAAACCTATCAGCGAATTTATCCGTAAACATCCCTCGTTTAAAATTCTGGCTTTGTGTTTTTTATTGATGATTGGAGTTTCACTTATAGCAGAAGGTTTTCACTTTGAAATACCAAAAGGATATATTTATTTTTCCATGGCTTTTGCTTTTTTAGTTGATATCATACAAATGAAAACAGTTAAGCACAAAGTAAGTTAGCATAGATACAGGAAAAAAAGTAAACAGACGCTAACATAAGCAGCATACGGCTTTGTGGCTTAAATTAATTATTTTCAAAAAGACATACTAAAACTCTTTTTTCTTTCAGCCAAGATGCCCGGCACGGGAGATTGTGTAAATAGTAAAAAACGCAAGGTTTTCAGGTGACACACAAACCCGGGGAAGAGACGCTGCTACCAAAAAACAGATAAACATTTAAGAAATTGAAAACAGCAAATTGGACAATATCAGCTCTCGTAATTTTGACAAATATTTACTTCTTGCCATTTAGCTTCGTGACAATAAAATCGACAGGCGGTACTTTTAGTCACGGAGTTTTGATTTTGCCAATTTCACTTTCAATCAATTTGCTATTGGTAACCTCAGGACTGGCTTATAGGCCAAAATTCAACAAAAGCATGGGACTCTTTATCATTAACGGTCTTGGACTAATTTGGGCTTTGTTTTGGCTTTGGTTGTTATTGACGATACCTAAAATGGACTAAGATTGAAGAAAATATTTCCCAGGCTTTTGCCTTTTTTGATCTGCCTATTCCTCTTTCATTCGATTTATCTGGCATGGGAGGTTGCATAAATGATCAATTCCAAGCAACGTCCTCAACGAGCCATGAGCAGTGCTTAAAACGTTGCGCTAAAAGATAAAGCTGTCCTGAGGACTTTAAAGGCATTTTTTAAAAACCGATGATGGCAAAAAAATAACTTCCCGGCTTATTATAAGCCGGGAAGTTATTTTATACAGCAAAGTAATTTTATGCTTTTAGTTTACAATTCAGCTAAAGTACATAATACTTTTCTTTGTAGGCCCGCTTGTAAGCAATGCCGTCTTCCTGTGCATGTTGTGCTGTAGCAATATCATAATTTTTATAATTTACACTATCGGTTCTTTGCTTTTTCGTCATTTGTTTTTCAAGCCCGTAAAGTTGCAATAAATTGTCTTCAATGCTTTTAGCAATGGCCGTCATTGGGGTATCGGTGGGTTTATTTTCAAAAGGATCCTGTAAATGGATAGCCATTTTTTCTATCAATAAAAAAGCAGCAGAAATAGCCACTACCAAAGGCACCTCAAAAAAACCAAAATACTCAATTACTGCAAATGGCAGCAAGGCTATAAAAAGCAATAATGAAAGATGAATATAAAGACTATACGTACTCGGGAAAACAGTGTTCTTTATGCGTTCGCATTTTCCCATCGCATCACACAGCCTGGATAATGTTCTGTCTATTTCCACCTGCTGAAACCTGTTGATCCAGCCTTCTTCCATTGCCAGCTTGAGATCCCTGCCCATCAGATCAAGCAGGGCAGAAGGAATATTTTCTACAGAACCTGCATACTCTCTTTCATCTCTGTTTAAATATTTTTCAAGTACGTATGCAGCAGATTGCCCACGCAGGCGCCTTCCCAGGCTATAGGTCCAGGCTATCTGGCGGCGGATCATCCTGTCCTGAAAGGACGCAATATTTTCGTTGTCAAAACTATCGTGCGTAAAATTCATAACCTGCCTGCCTAATGTTCTTGAATCGTTTACAATTGCGCCCCAAATATGCCTTGCCTCCCACCAGCGGTCATAGGCCTGGTTGCTGCGAAAACCCAGCAACAGCGATATTACTGTGGCTAAAATGGTAGGTATAGCAATGGGTATCACTATACGGGTAGCATGATAATTATTGTACAACACTGCAATAAGCAATGTGTAAAGCGTTATCACTAACATTTCATACTTTATTTTTCCAAACACATAGCTGAATGGAATGTTATGTCTTAACAGCATAATTTAAATTTTTTGTAAGGGATACGCACATACGTTGACTGCATCTTATTACATTAATTAGATACCAGATACGCCGGACTTAGCATTTCATATTCATCAACAAATAGCTGATGTCCTGTTGGGTTAAAATCACGAATGAGGGTAATGCCGCTTTTTTTAAACAGCGTTTCTGGGTCAACACTAATTTTACTAACCGGAATAAATCTGTATTGTTCAGGATAAACAATAAAATCAATTTCGTTGGCTTCTGCAAAATTTCTGAATAGTGATGGGGTGTTACCTTCCATGCAGTTAAAACATATTTTTTGTATTTGCTTTGGATAAAGGTCTTTTAGTTGTTTACAACTTTGTCTGAATGATTCTGTAAGCAGATCCTGGTAAGGCCTTTTTCTGGAACGATCCAGCATTTCAAAAGCATCGGGCATTTCAAATGCATGAAAAAAAATAATGTTTAGCCTTTTGCCTTTAATTGATTGTATGGCTTTTTCAGCCAGTTTAAAAGAAGCTTCGGTAAAATCTGTTGGGATAAGAATGTTTGTCATAATGTTTGAGTTTAGAATACAAAGCTGCGGCAACAGTATTAGTAAGATCTAATAGCTGCATGAAAATACAGTTAGAAAGAGATTAGAAAGAGATTAGAATATTAAAAAGGCATTAGAATAAAGTATTGTCAACTGGTTGTTGTAATAACACTTATACAAGGGGTAAAAAGATACTTACTGAAGTGCCTGTATTTACTTGTGAGCGTACTTCTATGCGGCCTTTGTGAAGCCTGATAATATTGTAAGACAATGGCATACCTATACCATAACCTTCGTAAGATTGTGTATTGGATGCACGGAAGAAGGGAACATATATTTGCTTAAGTTCTTCTGCCGGTATACCAATACCGGTATCTGTTACAGTAATCACAGCCATCGATTCTTCAAATACCAGTTGTAGCGATACTTTTTCGTTATCCGAATACTTGCATGCATTTAATACAATGTTGCTGATGGCTACTTTAAGCAGGTGGTAACTTCCGGTTATAGTCATATAGTTTTCGTCGGCCGGAAGCTGCATGAGGGATACCATGATCCTGTTGTCGGGAAATATGGCATCTGCATTTTGTTTCACATCGTATACCAGTTCATCCAGCCGCACCTTTCCCCAGGCCATTTTCTTTCCGTCAAAACCGGTTTGTGCCAGGTCGAGCAACCCTGTTATAAGGTGTTGCAGCCTTGCAGCCTGTGTTTGAATATGTTGAATACTTTGTGTGTATTCCTGCACCGATCTTTCTTTTGAAAGTGCAAAATCTGCTTCGCCAACAATTGCTGTAAGGGGTGTTCTAAGTTCGTGAGAAGCATTGCTTATAAAATTATTCTGCGTCTCAAAAGCCATCTCAATACGGTCAATCATTTTATTGAATGTACGGGTAAGTTCAGCAATTTCGTCGGTGCCATTGAGCTCATCAAGGCGCAAATGAAGGTTATTTTCATTGATCTGTTTAACCTTACTATTAATAGTACGAAAAGGGCGAAAACTTCTTTTTGCAAAATAATGGCCAATCAGGTAACTAAGTACAATTGAACAAATAAGGGTTACAATCATAAAATAACGCAACTCATTCAACACCTCGGCACCATATTCATTGATGGCTGATTTAATTACAATAAAATCGCCGGTTTCGTCCTTGTATAAAATCCCCGCATAAAATTTTAATTTGTTTTCCCGAAAAACAGTACCACCGGCAGCATTTACTATTTCATCTAAATATGATTTGCTTATTTCCTTGTTTGGTGCAGGAGAAAACTGTCGGGCAGCAATATTAACCTTGTAAATAAAAGCCTGTTCGTTGTGCAATTTATCTAAATAGTTTTTTTGAATTTCCAGGAAGGCTTCCGTTGATACCTTGTCTTTTTCAAACCTGAACTTGGCAGATATTTTTGCCCTTAGTTCCAGCCTCTTATAAAAATCGTTATGGGTAAAATTGTCTAGAAAAAAATACTCAACCGTACCAAGCAACAAAAAGAAAATGCTGGTTAAAGCCGTAAATATGATGGTTGTTTTTGTTTGTATTTTCATAAGCAGCTTTATGAAAGTTTCAGCATATATCCCATGCCGATAACTGTTTGTATAACCTTATTGTCAGAATCTTTATCAATTTTTTTTCTAAGATAATTGATATACACATCTACCACGTTTGTACCCATGTTAAAATCTATACCCCACACATGTTCCAGTATTTCAATCCTTGATAAAACCCGGTTTTTGTTCTTTAAAAGATATTCAAGCAGCCTGAACTCTGTTGAAGTTAAACTAACCCGTTCCTCATTATAATTAACCAGTTTTGAATGAATATTTACAGAGATATTGCCAAACCTTACAGTGTCATCGCCCGGCGTGGTTAATTGCTTTCTGCGGTATAAAGATTTGAGCCTTGCTTCAAGTTCGGCAAACTTAAAAGGCTTTACAAGGTAATCATCGCCACCGGTATTTAAACCAGTAACAATATTTTCAGTAGTGCCTAATGCTGTAAGAAATAGGATGGGCGTGAGGATATTTCTCTGGCGCAATTGCCTGCATAATTCAATACCGTTTATTTGGGGCAGCATAATATCCAATATCATTACATCAAACGTATGCTCCGTAGCCATTTGAAGGCCCATTAACCCATCGGGCGCAACAGTAATGCTATGACCGTTTTCCTGCAATCCTTTATTGATAAGCAGCGCAACACCAGGTTCATCTTCTACAAGTAATACTTTCATTAAGTGCAATATTACAATAAGCTGCCTACATCCTCTGTTATAGTATTTAAAAAATTTCACACTTATACTGAAAATTTTTCCGCA
>JBGSIG010000078.1:0-3498 GCA_041742655.1 Ferruginibacter sp.
ACGCAGGCCATCTCTACATTTTCCTGTATCAGTACACCATTCAATTCTATCTTTAATATTTTAGCGTTTGATATTTTTTGCCCGTCCTTAAATACTGGCGCCTGGAAAGATATTTTCATGTGTTGCCAAAGGCCAGGGGCAAGGCTAACATTTTGCCTAGGCGCATAACCCTGGTAGCCATTTTGACCAGCGGGTTTTGTGCTATCCCAACATTCGTAAATACCACCATTGTCAGATGATTTTGGATTCAGCACCGTCCAGCTATCGAGTAATTGAACCTCGTACCTGCCCTGTAAATAAATTCCGGAATTAGAACTCTTCGCCATCAGGTAATCAAATTCAATATCAAGGTCGCCGTGATGAAAATTAAAAAACAAATCTTCATGGGCTTTATTATTGGGTTGATTTACCAAAATGCCCACGCCATCTGTGAAAGTAATGGCGTTGTTTTCGATAAGGCTTACCCTTGCATCGCCTGCAATATGCCAGTTGCCGCCAGGATTTTGAAATGCATTAAGGTTGGTGGCATCAATTTTTGTTTGGGCGGGCAGTGTTTGGCACGCTATGCAGCTAGCAACAAGCCCAATTGTTTTTAAAGAACAATGTTTAAAACTGTTCAATGTCATATGCAAAATTTTAGATGATTGCTGATCGTTATAAATGTCAAAGCGACAAGATACCAATTTTTAGAATGGTAGTAATGAACATATTAATAGAAAATAGCGATTAGATAAAAATGTATCAGAATATCGTACAGAAGTGTCTTGACAGCAACATGTGTATTGCGGCTTTGCATGAGAGAGTTGTTGCGGTTACTTAATTGCAGAGCTATCGGACATTGTAATTATGGATGAATGTAAAATTATCGCCATTATTTAAAACATATAGAAATAGCAAATACCAAAAGTTTTTGAGGTATCATAGAAATAAAAACGTCGTAACGCCTCAACGGCAAAACTATAATCCATTTGGTTTTGTAAATTTACAAGGTGAACAATACTCCTCAACGCATCATTGTACATTTTGACCTTGACTCCTTTTTTGTTTCGGTTGAAATATTAAATAATCCTTCTTTAAAAGGTAAGCCCGTTTTTGTTGGTGGAAGCGAAAGGGGAGTGGTGGCTGCCTGTAGCTATGAAGCCCGTAAGTTTGGCATTCATTCCGGCATGCCTTCAAAAAAAGCTTTGCAGTTATGCCCGCATGCCATTGCGGTAAAAGGTACCCGGGCTGAATATAGTAAGTTTAGCCGGTGGGTAACAGACATCATCGCAGCAAAAGCGCCCTTGTTTGAAAAAGCTTCTATTGATGAATTTTATTTAGACCTCACGGGAATGGATAAATTTTTTAAGCCGTTGCAATGGACGATCGATTTGCGCAAACAAATAATGGAGGAAACACAATTGCCTATTTCATTTGGTATGGGCAGCAATAAGATGATTGCAAAAATGGCTACCAACGCAGCAAAGCCGAATGGTTATTTGCAGGTGCTCTTTGGAAGGGAAAAAGAATTTTTGGGTCCCCTGCCTGTCAATAAAATTCCGGGTGTGGGCGATCATACCTACGAGGTATTAAAGGCGATGGGCATCTGTACAATTAACGATATTACACTTAGAACAAAGGAAGAACTGGAGGAGCGGTTGGGAAAATGGGGAGTAGATTTGTGGCACAAGAGTTTTGGCATACACAATGGTGAAGTAACACAGTACCATGAAGCCAAATCTGTTTCCACTGAAAATACGTTTAATGAAAATAAAACCGACCTGGTTTTTTTAATGGGAGAGTTAGTAAGGCAATCAGAAAAAATAGCTTTTGAATTAAGGCAGGACGGAAAAGTGGCCGGTTGCATTGCAGTAAAAATCCGCTACCCCGATTTTGAAACTACGTCCCGGCAAACTACTATTCCTTTTACTTGTGCGGATGATGAAATTATTCCGGTGGCAAAAGAATTATTTAATAAACTCTACCGCAAAGGCCATCCCATACGCCTGTTAGGCGTGCGCTTAAGCGAATTGACAAATGAAGCTATGCAAACCAATTTATTTAACGACGTTGAAAGAAAAACTGATTTGTATAAAGCCATCGACGACGTTAAAAATCGATTTGGGAAATTGAAAATAAAAAGGGCTTCTTCTGGTTGATGAGAAAAAAGTAACACGAATTTTAGGCACGAATTACACGAATTTTAGTAGTTAGTCGAACCCCTAATTGCACTTTGTTTTGAAAATGCGATTTGTTAGGTGGAATACTCGCTGAATTTCGCGATTGCCAGCCGCTCCCTGCGCAATATCGTTAAGTTAAGAATAAGGTAATAAGGTTTACAACATTGGTTTTAGTTTCTACTAAGGTTTTTAAGTTTATACAAACCTTAGTAGAAAAATTAAAATAATAAATAACCAACCTTATAAGCTTATTAGATAAAGGCGGGCAATCTCTTAATTCAAGTATTTGCTTAATTTAATTACGTTACCCGCGGCGGCGGCGATGGTTTTACTCATCTCTATCTATCAACTCTGACAATGTTTTCTTTTCCAGTATTTTCAATGTTGCATCTCTTGTAATTTGCATGGCTTTGTATAATCCACAGGTAGCCTCATCGCAGTCTTTGCATTTTTCATAAAAGTTCAGGCTTACACACGGGATCATGGCGATGGGCCCGCCAACCAGCCGGATGGCACGGGCAAGGGTAATTTGTTTCGGTGACTGAATCAAAAAATAGCCGCCGCCCTTTCCCTTTTTACTGTCTAGTATTTGTGCCTGTTTTAACTCTAATAAAATAGTTTCCAAAAACTTGATGGGTATTTTTTTCTTTTTTGAAATATCTGAAATTAATACCGGCCCCTGGCCATATTTTGCTGCAAGGTAGCCAAGGGCTTTAAGCGCATACTGTGTTTTTTTCGATAACATGCTGGTAAGTTAAGTAAAAAGCAAAAATAAAAAAAGAATATTAAGTCTACTGTATTGATAGACTATTGTTGTATATTTGCCTCCTAAATTATTTTATTATGAGCCTACGTTTAGGGGACACAGCGCCCAATTTTACAGCAAAAACCTCCCTTGGAGAACTTAATTTTTACGACTACCTGGGTGATTCATGGGGTATTTTATTTTCTCATCCTGCAGATTATACGCCTGTATGCACAACAGAGCTGGGACGTACTGCTGCTTTAAAAGATGAATTTGCCAAACGCAATGTAAAAGTACTTGCCCTGAGTGTAGACGGCCTGGAGTCTCACGCCAAGTGGATTGACGACATCAACGAGACCCAGCACACGACCGTAGACTTCCCGCTGATCGCCGATGAAGACAAGAAAGTATCTTCCCTCTACGACATGATCCACCCCAATGCCAGCGACAAAACCACGGTGCGCTCGCTCTTTGTGATTGGCAATGACAAGAAGGTCAAGCTGATGATCGTGTATCCAGCCTCTACGGGCCGTAACTTTGAAGAGCTGCTCCGGGTGATTGACTCGCTGCAACTGACTGCGTACTACAAAGTCG
>JBGSIG010000079.1:0-3718 GCA_041742655.1 Ferruginibacter sp.
GCCACTATTTTATTTTATCAAATTCTTCCACAGATAACACATCTCCTGTAAAAGTTATTGATTTCATCTCTTCAACTCCAGCAAATTTTACTGTTAAATGTTTTTCAAAATGCCCTACGTTTCTAGCGTCATAGGTAGCATTGATTACGCCCGTTTTCCCTGGCGCTATGGGCTCTTTAGTATAATCAGAAATGGTGCAACCGCAAGTTGGTTTCGCCTCTTCAATGATTAATACGCCACTACTTATATTGGTAAATACAAAAGTACCCTTAGCAGGAACGCCCTGCTTAATTTTACCAAAATCAATGGTCTCTTTTTCAAATTTTGCCACATCGGCTATTTTTTTTGCCTCTGGCTGCGCAAATAAAGATGATGTAATTGCTAATACTGCTACAGCTAATAAGATTTTTTTCATGTTATTTTTTTGAATGGTGTAATTAATATTTTATTGTTCTTGTAAACTAACGACTTCCTTATTTTCGGGAGCTGAGCTTGACGGTGTTTTCCAGACTTCCCCTTTAATAATTATTTGTTTTGTTGCATTATCATTATAGGTAATGGTAATTACTTTTGTAAAAATACCTTCTGCGGCTGCATTATAACCAACGGTAATGTTGGTTTTTTCTCCGGGTGCCTGCACTTTGTTTTTCTCCCAATCTGGTGTTGTGCAGCCACAGCTTGCCTGCACATTTATTATTCTTAAAGAATCTTTGCCATTATTTACAACCGCAAATACATGGGTTGTTGGCTTACCCTGCGGTATTTTACCAAAATCATATTCTGTTTCAGTCATACCTAACACGTCTTCTAACGCAGGTTGATATGAAGTTATCGAAACATTTTTATTCAATGATGAACCTGTGTTACTGGCAACTTCTACAGTTTGAGCATGCAGAGAAAATACACTGCAACAGGTAATAAATAAGGCGGTTGCTCTTTTCATTTGTGCTATTAAATTCAAATTCTGTTCCAAAGATACAAAAACGTTCAAAACTGGCGTAAATTGTTATCCCGTTATCATTTTTTTAACAATCATCCCAACTATTATTTTACATTTGTTAAATGGATACAGCAAATACCAGGGAGGATGCGTTGCAGGAAAAGTTAAGTTTTGATCATTTTAGAAATGAAGTGCTTAAAGACTACCGTATTAGCTGCGAGAGTAGGGAAACTAGTCTGCTGGGACGAAAGGAGGTTTTAACTGGTAAAGCAAAATTTGGCATTTTTGGTGATGGCAAAGAAGTGGCACAGGTTGCGATGGCAAAATTTTTCAAGCCCGGTGATTTTAGAGCTGGGTACTACCGCGATCAAACATGGATGTTTGCTGCAGAAATGGCAACTGCAGAACAATATTTTTCGCAGTTATTTTCAGATCCTGATATCGATAATGATCCATTTAGTGCGGGCCGGCAAATGAATGCTCATTTTGCAACCAAAAATGTAAATGACCAGGGTGAATGGCTTGATCTTGCCAAACTAAAGAATAGCAGCAGTGATATGGCTCCGACAGCCGCCCAGATGCTGAGAGCTTTAGGCTTGGCGTTGGCTTCAAAATTGTTCAGAAACGATCCCACCTTCAATCAACATGCTAATTTAAGCACCAATGGTAACGAGGTTTGTTTTTGTACTATTGGCGATGCGTCTACCAGTGAGGGTCATTTTTGGGAGGTAGTGAACGCGGCGGGTGTACACCAGGTGCCGCTGGCAATTTTTGTTTGGGATGATGGCTATGGTATTTCCGTTCCCAAAAAATATCAAACCACCAAAGGCTCTATTTCCGCTGCCTTAAGGGGAATGCAAAAAACAGATACCACCAACGGGCTCGATATTTATAAATTAAAAGGATGGGATTATGCAGGTATGTGCGAAGTATTTGAGCCCGCCATACAAAAAATAAGAGACACCCATACGCCCGCAATTTTCCATGTAGAAGAAATTACGCAGCCGCAGGGCCATTCAACTTCGGGTAGCCACGAACGTTACAAAAAGCCCGAAAGACTTGCCTGGGAAAAAGAATGGGATTGTATAAAACAAATGAAGCAATGGATACTGGAAAATGCCCTGGCAGAGGAATATGAATTGACTGAACTGGAAACCACCGCTAAATTATTTATAAAAGAAAGTAAACAGAAAGCATGGAGCAAATACACAGCGCCATTAAAGCAACAGCAAACCACCTGCATCACACTACTAAATAAACTTGCAGATAAATTAGAGCAGGAAAAATCCGCAGCCATAAAAAACACTATCTCCAGGTTGAATATTAATAAAGAACCGATACGCAAAGAAGTTTTAAAAGCGATATCAACAGCACTGACTATTGCGGGTGATGACATTTCAGCAAAGGACCTGCTTGAATATTATGAGCAACTAAAAAAATCAGGGGCTAATTTATATAACACTCATTTATATAATGAAGGGCCAAAATCGGCTTTAAAAGTTAATGAAATTAAGCCCTGGTATTCCGACGATGCAAAATTGGTAAATGGCTACGAAGTGCTAAACAAGTATTTTGACGACCTTTTTGCAAGCAACAATAAAGTGACAGCATTTGGTGAAGACGTAGGCTTTATAGGCGATGTAAACCAGGGCTTCAGCGGTTTACAGGAAAAGTATGGCGAAATGCGCATATACGACACCGGTATAAGAGAACTTTCCATCATCGGCCAGGGGATTGGCTTAGCGTTAAGAGGTTTAAGGCCAATTGCAGAAATTCAGTATATTGATTATTTATTGTATGCTATCCAGCCTTTAAGCGACGACTTATCTACTACGCACTTTCGTACTGCAGGCCAGCAAAGTTGCCCGCTTATTGTTCGCACAAGGGGCCACCGTTTGGAAGGTATTTGGCATAGCGGCTCGCCGATGGGTATGATCATTAATTCGTTGCGGGGTATGTACGTATGCGTTCCGCGTAATATGGTGCAGGCTGCAGGCATGTACAATACTTTATTGCAGGCAAATGATCCGGCGATAGTGATTGAATGTTTAAACGGATATCGTTTAAAAGAAAAATTACCCGATAATTTGATGGCTTTCACTGTTCCGTTAGGTGTGCCGGAAACCATTAAAACCGGCAATGATATTACGATAGTAAGCTACGGCTCAACCCTGCGTATTATTCTGGAAGCAACTTCATTATTAGATAAAGCTGGTATCAGTTGCGAAGTGATAGATGTACAAACACTTTTGCCTTTTGATATTCACCACCATATTGTTGCCTCGCTAAAAAAGACAAGCCGCATTGTTTTTATTGATGAAGATGTACCCGGCGGAGCGGCCGCCTATATGTTTAATAAAGTAATGGAAGAACAAGGTGGATACAAATACCTTGACGTTGCACCTCGTACCCTCACAGCCCAGGCTCATCGCCCATCTTATGGCAGCGATGGCGATTATTTTAGTAAGCCAAACGTAGAGGATGTATTGAAAGTGATAAAAGAAATGATGGCTGAATAGTTGATTTTTTTTACTGTTACTGATGCATACTTTCAAATGAACTTAACTATCTACCAGGTTGACGCATTTGCCAACAAACTTTTTAGTGGCAACCCAGCCGCAGTTATCCCTTTAAAACAATGGCTTGCTGATGATCTGATGCAAACCATTGCGCTGGAGAATAATTTATCCGAAACAGTTTTTTTTGTGCCCTCTTCTTCTGTTGATGCAGACTATGATATTAGATGGTTTACACCAGCGGTTGAAGTGAATCTTTGCG
>JBGSIG010000080.1:0-3083 GCA_041742655.1 Ferruginibacter sp.
TCAATTTTGCTGAATAGTTACAGAGAAAAATCAATGCCACACAAAAATCAAAAACCATTACACCCAGGCGAAGTGCTTTTAAAAGATTTTTTAGAGCCGAACAATATCCAACAAACACAACTGGCTGAGCATTTAGGTTGGACTTACGCTCGGTTGAACGAAATCGTGAATCAACGTCGCGGTGTCACTGCAGATTCGTAAACGTTCACGCAATTACATCTACTAAGCTTTTTGAAGTTGTGAGATTCTAAACTCCGATAAAAAAATTAATCGGAGAATATACTAATGGCCCAAAGCAAAAATTCCCATTACGACAAGTGGCAACGAATTATGGATGATTGGCAAGCCAGTGATTTGTCCCAGCCGAAATACTGCCAGCGACATCAATTAGATTTTCGACAATTTAAATATTATCGACAACGTCTTCATGAAATTGATTACGCCCAAGCTATTGTGGCCGTGGTGCCACTCCAAGAAAAGCAAGCAGCCTTTGCGCCTGTGCAAATTGGCGCAATGAGTGTTCCACCACTGCCTGCTCATGAATCACACAAGTTAGAAGCGCAGTTTTGTTTAGGAGTGGCCCTTAAGTTAAATTTTAAAACAGGTTTACAACTGGAAATCCCAAGTAACTGTACATCTTCACAACTGAAAAATTTGCTAGAGGTATTGCAGCTATGTTAACAATCCCTCAGGCGAGTTTGGTCTATTTGAATTTGGAACCTACTGACATGCGAAAGTCCATTGATAGTTTGTGTGTGATGGTGGTGGAAGTATTAAAACAAAATCCTCAATCAGGCCATGTATTTTTATTTCGTAACCGTTATGGAGATAAACTCAAAGCATTGGTTTATGAGCAAAACTGTTTTAGCTTATGGTATCGCCGTTTAGAAAAAGGCAAATATATTTTTCCTCGTAATGCTGAAGGTGTAATTGAATTGGATAAAGACCATTTTGCGTGGTTGTTGGCCAGTGATAAATATTCACGTTGGGACGCCTTGCAGCAACAAACGTACCAGACTTATTTTTAGATTCAGTCTTATCAGTTTTTTCTAATTTAGCATTTATTTTAATTCAAAAATTATGAATTAAAAAGTAATTTTACTCTACATATATAGCATTATTTGTTATAATGTGCGCATGGAAAGTTATGCTAATCTAGAAAAAAAATCAACGGCTGAATTAAAAGAAATGGTTCAGTCTTTGTTGATAACAATAGGCCAGGTGCAACAGGAAAAAACTGAAAAGGAAAATGAAACTCTCAAGTGGCAAGAAAAATATAATGCCCTGCTGGAACAATTCAAACTCGCCCAACAAAAACGCTTTGGCCATTCTTCTGAAAAGTCTCCTCAACAAATCGAGCTTTTTGACGAAGCCGATGCGCCGGTAGTTGAAGACGAAAAAGAAACCAATACTATCATCATTGCGGTCCATGAGCGAACCGTTAATAAACCCAAGCGCTGCGTGTTGCCAGAACATTTTGAGCGGGAACGGATTGTCTGTGATGTCCCTGAATCTGATAAAGTCTGCGAATGCGGCTGTCAAAAGCATTGTTTTGGCGAAGAAATTACAGAGCAACTTGAGGTCATTCCACCGCAGCATAAAGTCAAACAATACGTTCGCCCTAAATATGTGTGCAAGGCTTGCGAAGAGAATGTTTCTATTGCCCCGATGCCAAAACTTTTTTTATCCAAGTGCATTGCAGGCCCCAGTTTAGTGGCTTTCACCATTATCAACAAATATGTGGATCATCTCCCTTTATATCGTCAAGAAGCAATTTGGCGCCGTTATGGCATTAAATTGCCTCGCAATACGGTCTGTGGTTGGATAATGAAAGCGTTTGAAAAAGTTGGGTTTTTACTGCCTTTGCTTAAGGCCGATATTTTAAACTCCGGTTATGTCCAAGCGGATGAAACACCGGTGCAAGTATTAAAAGAGCCTGGGCGAAGAGACCAACAGAAAAGTTACATGTGGGTTTACCGTGGTAATGCCCCGAATTACACAGCTATTTACTATGAGTATCAGGAAACCCGAGCTGCCGAGCACCCTAAGCTCTTACTAGAAAACTTTGAAGGTTATCTGCAAACCGATGGGTACGCTGGCTATGATTGGGTTGATGCTAACAAATCCATTACCCACCTTGGTTGTTTTGCCCACGCCAGGCGGCCTTTTGCAAAACTCATGAAGTTATCTAAGACCATTGGACAATCCGATATTGCTATTAAATTGATTGGCGAGCTTTACACAATTGAGAAAAAAGCCAAAGAACAAAACCTCACATATGCGCAACGTTTTGAACTCAGACAAAGCGAGTCACTGTCTCTTCTTGGAGAACTTAAAACTTGGCTTGATAAAATGATAAAGACTACTCCATCTAAAAGTGTCTTTGGTAAAGGCATTGCCTATATACTGGAACGTTGGGATGAGCTCACTAATTTTTTAAAGGACGGTCGATTAGAAATTGACAACAACTGGGTTGAAAATGATATTCGTCCATTTGCTTTAGGGAAGAAAAATTGGATGTTTAATGGCTCGCCGAGAGGCGCTAATGCTGGGGCTTGTTTTTATAGTCTTATTGCTACGTGCAAAGCAAATCATATTGACCCATTCAAATATCTCAATTATTTATTTCTACAAATTCCTCACTGCAAAACCACAGAAGATTATCGAAAACTTTTACCTTACAACATCGCTCCTGAAATTTTAGCATCATTCAAAATTTGATCTTAATAAAATAAGGCGATCATTAGCAACGTGTAATTGCGTGAACGTTTACCTTAATTCAGGATTTTTATATGCTTGATAGGCGTTTAATTCCATAAGAATATAATGTTCGAAACTTTTTCCAAATTCTGGTGTTCCAGTCTGAGGTTGACGATTTGCAAGATAATTTGATACACCCACATCAAATAAATAAAATTTTTCTGTTTCAACCAATTTGCGATATTTGAAAATAACTACGAATTACTTTTGCGCTTACGCCAGTTTGCGCGATCCCCATAAGAAAAAAGATTTACTTTTTGGTAATGAAGTTGAAAGAATTCTAGTATATACCGCTTACCAATGAAGATGCGAAGTAAATTTAT
>JBGSIG010000081.1:0-2445 GCA_041742655.1 Ferruginibacter sp.
CAAATAATGGCAATTACCAGCTAATTTATTTAAAAAACCTTCCAATTAAAGGGTTGTCTACAATCGTGGTTTTCATTTTTGCCGCGTCAATAGGCCCTTGTTTAGCATATACAATTTTACCGCCCGGCTCTACCAATATAGTATAAGGCAAACCTCCCTGCCATTGGGGGTCCACAGCCTCAATTAATTTATATTTATTGTCAGTATTGAAAATGTAATTTTTGTTGGAAGCCTCCTCCTTCTTAAGAAATTTATATACTTTTTCTTTTAAAGACGGATCATCGGCACTAATGCTGATAAATTCAAAATCCCTGCTGCGGTACATTCGGTTTATAGTTACAAATTCCGGAAATTCTTCAACACATGGGCCGCACCATGTAGCCCAAATATTGATCAACCTCAGTTTATCACCGTTGTTCTTCATCAACTCCTTCACTCCCTGTTCAGTAATTGTATCGAGCTTAACCGGCTCCATAGCCCATTTGGCCATTTTTTCCTTTACCAACTCTTCTTTCTCGATCCATTTAACCGAACAGCCAAATACTTTTGTTGTGGGATTGGCAATTTCTTTATTATTTAAAACAGCATCGATAGCATCACGGGTGTCGTAACTGGTGGGCGTTTTAGATGGTTTTTCCATATCATCAATCCGCCCCTGGTAAACAAGTTTTCGTTCTTTGTTAAAAATAAAAACATGCGGTGTGGTGGCAGGTCCGTAAGCATTGGCCACAGCCTGGGTTTCTCCATCAAATAAGTAAGGGAAATTATATTGCTTTTGTTTGGCCCGCATTTGCATTTCTTCGTAGGAGTCACTTATATCGGAATAATCCAGTTCGTTTAATGTTATAGAACGGGGATCATTTGGCGAAATTGCTACTATGGCTACTCCCTTGTTTCCGAAGTCTTTTTTTAATTGAATGATCCGGTCTTCATATGCCTGTGCCGTTGGACAATGATTGCAGGTAAACACTATAACCAGCACAGTTGAATTTTTAAAGGATGCCAATGAATACATTTTACCATCAACTCCTTTTAGATTGAAAGGAGGAGCCTGGGCCCCTATCGCCAATGTTTTATGCTCATCAAAATAATTAGCCAAACAATTATTACAAAAAAATAGAGATAGCAGGCAAATGGTACACAATCGTTTCATAACAAGTTTTTTATTTAACTACAATTTAATGCTTTTTAAGTTTCATAACAGCGCAAAGGTGTATTCCAACTTGTCGTGGCTAAAAGTGTTTAGGTGGGTACATGAACCACGTCTCCTCCTCGCCGGGTGTCTTCACGGACCGAAATCGAGTGCGACAATTTGGAATACCCCCTGCGCATGAAATTGCTTTTCATAAAATTGTGATTGACAAAATTTTTTATATTTCTGCACTATATCCATTAAATTCATTGTTCATTGAAAAATCTAATGAAATGAAAAAAACTTTTGCTGTAGTATTTTTAGTAGCCTGCTTTGCCAACGCTCAATCCCAAACTATCTCAAATGATATACTTCAAAAAAAATGGAATGCATTCTGGATAACAGTGCCGGGCGCTTCATTACACGATTACGGTGTGTACCATTACAGAAAAAGCTTTTCATTAAATCAAAAACCTGCACAATTCATCATACATATTTCCGGCGATAACAGGTATAAATTATTCGTTAACGGTACAATGGTTTCTTTCGGTCCGGCACGTGGCGATATTTACAACTGGAATTTTGAGACGGTGGATATTGCGTCGTATTTGCAGCAAGGCAGTAATATACTTTCGGCTGTTGTATGGAATTTTGGAGAAGAAAGACAGGAAGCCCAAATCTCTTATCAAACTGCATTTATACTCCAGGGAAATTCTGACAAAGAGAAAATTATTAATACAGATAAGTCTTGGCGCTGCATACAGGACACTGCTTACAGCCCTCTTACTCCATTGCTTGTATATTCATATTATGCGGCGGGGCCAACAGAAAAAATTGACTACCATCACTACCCTTCGGGGTGGATGGAAGATAATTACAATGAAAGTTCATGGAAACCGGCACAACAATTATTTAATGGATTACCTAAAGGGGTTTTCTACTGGACTCTTGGATGGATGCTGGTGCCACGCCCTATTCCACAAATGGAAATTACCGAACAGCGATTGCAAAAAATAAGGTCATCAACTGGTATGGATATCAACAATGATTTTTTAAAGGGCAATAAAAAATTTACAGTTGCGCCCAATAAAAAAATAAGCGTGTTAATAGACCAGGAATATTTAACAACCGCATATCCTGTTTTTAAATTTAGCAAAGGGAACAATGCAAAAATTAGTCTTTCTTATGCAGAAGGATTGTACATAGATGAAGGCACTACAAAAGACTGGCGGGCACAAAATAAAAAAGGCAACCGAAATGAAGTAGATGGCAAAAGATTTGTCGGGCTTACCGATGAACTCATTTCAAACGGA
>JBGSIG010000082.1:0-2350 GCA_041742655.1 Ferruginibacter sp.
AAAGGCATTAAATCTACTATAGCAAATCCTTTGGAATATTTTTTTTCCTCGGCGAAATCTTTGGGTACAAAATAGAAGTTAGGTGCAGTAACAGGAATTTCTTTATAGAAAATACTTTTAATTTTATTTTCAAGAAGGAAATCATATTTCAATTCTCTTTTACCAAACAAATCGAAGTGAAATACTTTGCCTAACTCATTCATTTTTTTCTTCCCTGTTTTTACAAATATATTTATGCTAACACCTTGCATGATGTCAAAGACATTGACATCGACACTACCATCTGGAGAGGTTTCTTTCTTTGTGCTATTACCATGAAGGTCGATGGTGTAGATTTTATCAAAAGTTTTAAGTAAGTTCCACCTCATACCGCGACATACAGGCGTTTCTAAAAAAGTATGAGGATTAATAAAAGCTAATATCCCGCTTCCATTTTTTTCAATAAAATACTGCCCATATCGAATAAATTTATACTCGTCAGCATTAATTGCCTTTGAATTTTTTTCCTTTAATTTTTCGTCTTTTCCTGGTTCTCTTTTGTAGTCTTCCATTAAATTGGCGATCCATTCACCTTGATTTGCACTCTCACCACTGTAAGGCGGATTACCAATAACACACATCACCGGCGTAACTCTTTTTATATAATTTGCTTCATTGGCTTCGGTACTCAGCCAGTTGGCAAACAGTGTACCTGTGTCGGGATGGCTTTCTTCCAAACTATTGGTAAGATAAATTCTAAAGCGCTGGTCTTTGGTGGGTTTGTAGCCGGTTTCTTTTAACAGCAAATCCATTTGCAAATGCGCCATTGCATAGCTGGCCATCAGCAATTCAAAACCATTTAATCGTGGCAGTAAATGTGTTTGTACATAGTTGCTCCAAATGCCCTGTTGCCCTTCAAATTTTTTATGAATGTGTTTTACCACTTCCGCTAAAAAAGTACCTGTGCCGGTGGCGGGGTCAAGTATTTGTACTTTGTGAACTTCCTGGTCTATCTGTTTGCCCTGTTGGTTTACTTTTATGGTTGTTTTGCTGGTGTCTGCCAAACCTTGCGGTAAATTAAATTCGGTTTTTAAAATATCGTCTACGGCACGTACAATAAAATTTACTACCGGCTGCGGTGTGTACCATACGCCTCTTGCCTTGCGCAGTTTGGGATCGTACTCACTTAAAAACGTTTCGTAAAAATGAATGATGGGGTCTTCTGTTTTGGTGCTTCTGCCATAATTTTTCAGCAACTCTTCTACATTGCAAGCAAGGAATATTTCCACCAAACTATCTACTATCCATTTAATGCGGTCGTCAATCTCCGGCCCGGCAATATACCCAAACAGCTTACGTAAAAATGGATTTGATTTTGGAATAAGTTCCGCAGCTTCCTGCCTGCTGAAGGTGGGCAATGTAGGGTCGTGCAGCCTTGCCGCAAACATACCATAGGCCACTGTTTGCGCATAGATGTCGGCGAATGCTTTTGCAGTAATGTCGTGTATGAGTATTTCCTTAAAGGCAGCCATTTGTTGTTTCAACGTACTGTCTTCATGGTTGTCCTCATCGCTGGTTAATGATTTTTCAATAACATCTGCCAGCAGCCTTGCTTTACCCGCCATCATTTCTGCCAGCCTTTTGCTGCTTTTTATTGTTTGACCAATGTGTACACAAAAGTCTTTTATCAAATTGGTGAAGGCCACAAAATTTTCTGCAATTGCTACAATACTGCCATTGCTTTCTTTTGCGATGGCTATTTTGGTTACAAAAACTCCTTCCCTGTATAAATGAAAATCCAGGTAGTCTGTAAATATTAAATTATTAAGCGAATCCCTGTAGCGGTCAAATTGTTCTTTGTTGCCGGTTTTCTTTGCGCCTTCCAGGTCTTTATCGCCAATGTCTTTGGCTTCAATAAAACCGACCGGAATATCTTTTTTGGTGAGGATATAATCTGGTGCACCGCAGCTTTGTCTTTTGGGCTCGTTGGTAGCCCTTATTTCGGGTACTAAACTCTCTAATAATTGTTGGAGGTCGCCACGAAATGTATGTTCGGTTGCATTGCCCAGCCTGTATCTTTTATTGATGCTGTCAACGTATTGTTCAAGGGTCATTGAGAAGTTTTATCTATTAGGTGCTTTAATGGCAATTGCTTGTGCAATTTAAAAATAGCTAATAGAACTTATACAGCCAAATAGATTGGCGTCGGAGTAAAATACCGGGTAAGAACTATTCAACCGCCACCAGCCACTCCCAGGTGGCACCAACCACTTCTGAGGCTACAACACCATATTTCTTTTTGACGAAACCCGCCGCATGTTGCACAACTATCAGCACGTTTGTAAGCAACAACTTTCCTTCAATCCAATAT
>JBGSIG010000083.1:0-3172 GCA_041742655.1 Ferruginibacter sp.
TTGGTAGTACCAACTACTTCAACACTGTCGCCTTCGGCAAAAATGTCAACAGTAATGGTTTCACCAACTGATTGTGTTAATTCGCTATCGCGTATTTCTTTAACTACTTTTTTAGGAGATGTCTGTGCCTTGGCGAAGTGATTAACTTCAGGCTTGATGGAGTGCTTTTCTTTTTTGTCGCCAAATGCAATCTGGAGTGCATTGTAGCCGTCTGTTTCAACGGTCTTCTTTTGGGTAACTACACACGGACCTGCTTCTATGATGGTAACGGCTGTTTGCTTGCCTGCTGCATCAAATACACTGGTCATGCCAATTTTCTTTCCAATAATACTTTTCATTGTATCTGTTTTTATCCAGCGCTCCGATGGCTACCGGAGATGGATGTTTCAATATTTATTTAAGAACTAACCTTTTGCTATCCTGAGCGGAGTCGAAGGACTCTCGTTCAAGCAGTTCATCAGGCCTTTATTTCAACATCTACACCACTTGGCAGGTCTAATTTACTTAGAGCGTCAACCGTACGGCTGCTGCTGGTGTATATGTCTAACAAACGTTTGTGCGTACACAACTGAAACTGCTCACGGGCTTTTTTGTTAACGTGAGGAGCACGTAATACAGTAAAAATTTTCTTGTGGGTTGGCAAAGGAATAGGTCCTGTTACTACTGCACCGGTACTGCGTACCGTTTTTACGATTTTTTCTGCTGATTTATCAACCAGGTTATGATCGTAAGACTGTAATTTTATTCTGATACGTTGTGACATATTTAAAGAACTTTAAACTTTCGTTTTTTAATTTGGAGTGCAAAGGTAAGGGGATGAATTGATATAGCAAAGGAGAAGGAAAAGTTTTTTACAGATTTCTTTTCTACTTCAGGACTACTAGTAAAATGGCTCGTAAAGCCGGGCATCCATTCCAACTAATTGGCTATAATAAGCATGGAATTTAGAAAATAAGATAAAAACAACAAATAGCCCGAAAATAAGTAAGCTAAGAATGTTTCGCTATTTGGCAAAAACAACCTGGTTACTTTCAAGCAAAGGCAAATTTTTAAACCGTAAAATTATGTTCGCCACTGTTACCACATCTTTTTGGCAATAAATGGCAATACGGTCCAGATTTTTTTCCTCCCAATATACCTGCCCTACCATACTTCCGTCAATATCATCTTTAGGAGAAGGAACATTCAAGGCTGTAGCTAATAGTTTTAATGAAGTGAAATTTTTATAATCCCCAAATCGCCAATATTGAAAGGTGTCTACCATATTTGTTTCCCATGGTTTCATGTTCTGAAAATCGAGGTAGTGAGGAATGGCAATTCCATTTATCAATAATCTTCTGCACAAAAAAGGAATATCAAACTCTTTTATATTGTGCCCCGTAAAACTCCAGTGGTGATTTGCAGCCTCTAATTGATTGATGGTTGTAATAAAATTTTGTAATAATTCTTTTTCGTTATGACTAAAAATAGATTTTACCCTGAATTGGTAGCTGCTATTGTCATTTTTAAAATACCCCAGGCTGATGCAGACCACTTTTGAAAATTCGGCCATTACCCCAGCCCTTTGCGGATAGTATTCTGCCAAAGTAGTTTCGCCGGGTAAAGTTCTGCTAATCTTCTCTCCCCAAAGGTGCTGCCATTCCTCAGACAAAGAATGATAGTTTTGTTGGACAGAAACAGTCTCAATATCAATTACCAGGAAATTTTCAAGGGGCATTTTTGCAATCATACAATTTAAGTTGATTGCTAAAAGTAGAAAAAGCATTTCTTAAAAGCAAGCGCTTTCATTATAAAATTTTACGATATCGAATGGTAGTACAACTTCGAAAACCATGATAATTTTGGTAAAAAATTTAGGTTGAAACTATACTATTTGCTTCGCATGATACTTCAATATTAATGCATGACATTAACCCGATACCTTGTAAAACAAACAAATATGAAATAAACAACAAACCCTATACTTGCGCACAGGGTCGTTGTTATAAAAAATCTGCATTTCTGTTTTCTCCGCCGCAGCGGACAGTCAGAGTGGCTTTTAATCTTCTACTTTTTGTTTTCCTTTTTGTTTAGCGATCACTTCTTCTGCAACATTGGTTGGTGCAGGAGCGTAATGACTGAACTCCATAGTTGAAGTAGCACGGCCGCTTGATAAAGAACGCAATTGCGTTACATATCCAAACATTTCGCTTAATGGTACTTTGGCTTTAATAACCTGTACGCCATGTTTGCTATCCATTCCTTCCAACATACCACGACGACGGTTTAAATCGCCGGTAACATCACCCATGTATTGATCTGGCGTTAACACTTCTACCTTCATGATAGGTTCAAGCAAAACAGGTTTCGCTTTACGTCCTGCTTCACGATAGCCTTGCTTCGCACACAATTCAAAACTCATTGCATCACTATCCACCTGGTGAAAACTGCCATCATATACTTTTACACGCATACTTACCATTGGGTAACTTGCCAACACGCCTGTAGTCATTGCAGATTCAAAACCTTTTTGAATGGCCGGTACAAATTCTTTTGGAATACTACCACCAAACAATCCGTTTACAAACTGGAAATTGCCTTTATCTTCTTTCAAAAATTCTTCTTCAGCAGGTCCGATTTCAAAAACAATATCGGCAAATTTACCACGACCTCCCGTTTGCTTTTTCAAAGTTTCCCTGTGCTGAATAGTATTGTGAAAAGCTTCTTTATAAGCAACCTGCGGAGCTCCCTGGTTAATTTCAACTTTAAACTCACGACGCATCCTGTCTATAATAATTTCAAGATGCAACTCGCCCATTCCACTTAAAATAGTTTGGCCGGTTTCTTCGTCTGTGCGTACCCGTAAGGTAGGATCTTCTTCCACCAGTTTAGCTATTGCCATACCCATTTTATCTACATCGGCCTGTGTTTTTGGCTCAACCGCAACACTAATAACCGGCTCGGGGAAAGTCATTGCTTCCAACACAATTGGATGATCTTCATTGCACAAAGTGTCGCCTGTTTTTATATCCTTAAACCCTACTGCTGCGCCAATATCTCCAGCCTCAATATAATCAACAGGATTTTGTTTGTTGGCATGCATTTGCATGATACGACTAATACGCTCGTTCTTTCCTGTACGGGTATTCAACACGTAAGAACCAGAATCTAAACGGCCGGAATAAGCCCTGAA
>JBGSIG010000084.1:0-4437 GCA_041742655.1 Ferruginibacter sp.
GTTGCGCTGTGTCGTACATCCTACGGACCTTATGCCCGGGCCCTGGTTCGTATTTGTAAAGAAGAGAGTTTTCACCAGCGGCAGGGTTTTGATTCATTGTTGGTTTTAAGCAAAGGCACACCGGCACAAAAAGCAATGTGCCAGGATGCCATCAATCGCTGGTGGTGGCCAAGCCTGATGATGTTTGGACCAAAAGATAGTGAGAGTACCAACAACGACCAAAGTTTAAAGTGGAAGATTAAGAGAAAAACAAATGATGAATTGAGGCAGAGTTTTGTAAATATGGCGGCTGAACAAGTAAAAATATTGGGCATGACTTTACCCGATACAGACTTACAATGGAACCGGGAAACCAATCAATACAATTTTGGAGAAATAGACTGGGTTGAATTTTGGAACGTAGTAAAAGGAAATGGCCCGTGCAATAAACAGCGTTTGGCAGCAAGAGTAAAAGCACATGAAGATGGTGCATGGGTTAGAGAAGCGGCGATGGCTTTTGCTAAGAAAAGAAACAAGAAAGTTTTGGAAACAGTTGAACATTAAATTTTTCTGATTATGAACATTTCAATACAAAAATTTTACTACGGTGATATTCCTGATGAAAATGCAGGTGGCGGTGAATTAAAAAATTCCGCGGCGCTGCCGATGGATAATAAAGGAGTATGGCCATTATGGGAAATATTTATCCGAAGCAAGCAGGGGCTTGATCATAAGCACGCAGGAAGCCTGCACGCAGCAGACGCCGAAATGGCAATAGAAAATGCAAGAGATGTATATACCAGGCGACAGGAAGGAGTAAGTATTTGGGTGGTAGAAAGTAAATGTATTCACGCAACAAACCCGGATGAAGGGGAAAGCTTGTACGAGCCTGCCGAAGATAAAATTTACAGGCATCCCTCTTTTTATGATTTACCAGACGAGGTAAAGCATATGTAACCGGCCTCCCCAACCCCTCCAGGCATGGGCTTCCGAAGTTTAAGATAATTTTAAAATATTTTATCAGTGCAAGATTCAAACCTATCAAATATTGAAAAGATTTCAAAATCATCACGCTCTTTCCAGGAACCCCCCTTGGGGGGCAGGGGGGCTTTCCTTCTCCACCTTGCCGACAATTCCCTAATCCTTGCTCAACGCAATAGCGAATGGTGTGGGCATGGCCCTGTATTGGAACAGGATATTGCTATTACCAATATTTCTTTAGACCTGTTAGGACAGGCAAGGAATCTTTATCAGTATGCTGCTGAAATTATTGGCAATGGATCAACAGAAGATAGCCTCTGTTTTTTGAGAGGTGAAAGAGAATTTAAAAATTGTTTATTGGTAGAACAACCTAACGGCGATTGGGGTAAAACTATTTTGAGGCAATGTTTTTTCAGCGTATACCAGTCGCTGTTATACGGTCAGTTACAATTTAGCAAAGATGACACCATTGCTGCTATTGCTGCCAAAGCTATAAAAGAAGTTACCTACCACGTAAGATGGAGCAGCGAATGGGTAATAAGATTGGGCGATGGAACCCGGGAAAGCCATAAAAGAATGCTGCAGGCATTGGATGAATTATGGCCTTTTACGGGAGAATTATTTTTACCTGCAGGGTACGAATCTGAAAAAATAACTGGTGTTGATTTAACTGCGTTGCAGGCTAATTGGCTACACCAAATTGAAAATATTTTAGAAGAAGCAACCCTTTGGAAGCCTGGTTTTGGAGCCGATGTGTTCATGCAAAGCGGTGGCAAGACTGGGTTACACAGTGAACACATGGGATATATTTTAACTGAATTACAATATATGCAAAGAGCATATCCCAATAGTGAATGGTAAGGCCCCTAAATTCTCCGCCGTGGCGGAAACTTTAGAAGGGTAAAATAATTTGAATAAATTTATAAAATGGCAATCTTGCATAATAATTTTAGCGACAGCGCTACTGCACATGAAAAAGCTGTAGCTGCCATCTGGAATATATTAGAAGAAGTTTGTGATCCCGAAATCCCTGTTCTTTCCATTATAGATTTAGGGATAGTGAGAGATGTAGTTTTAAGTTCATCATTTAATAAAAATGGTGAAGGAGTTGTTGTAATTACACCAACCTATTCCGGTTGCCCCGCAATGGATGTTATCAATATGGATATACGCCTGAAGCTATTGGAACATGGCTATAAAAATATAAAAGTAAACACAGTGCTTTCTCCTGCGTGGACAACAGACTGGATGAGTGACGCAGGTAAAGAAAAACTAAAGGCTTACGGTATATCGCCACCAAACCCAACACAAATTGTTTGCGATACAAAATTGTTTGCTGAATTAGAAGCCATTCAATGTCCACGGTGTAATTCATACAGTACAAAATTGATCAGCCAATTCGGTTCTACTCCCTGCAAGTCCTTATACCAATGCAGGCAGTGTGATGAGCCCTTTGATTATTTTAAATGTTACTAATTTTACCTGCAAAAAATAATAAAGTTGCAATTGCATCTTCACCCTTCAAAAAATAAAATATGGCGTCCATTCTTTTTGAAATAAAAAACTCCGTTGCAACCATTACACTAAACCGGCCAGAAAAATTTAATTCTTTCAATAAGGAAATGGCGTTGTTATTACAAAAAACATTGAGTGATTGCGCAGCAGATAAAAATATCCGGGCAATTTATTTAACGGGAACAGGAAAGTCTTTTTGTGCCGGTCAGGACCTTGGAGAATTGACGGGTGAAAATCCGCCTGGTTTTGAAGTAGTATTAAAGGAGCATTACAATCCCATTATTGATAGAATACGAACCATAGAAAAGCCGGTAGTTTGTGCAGTTAACGGAGTTGCTGCAGGCGCCGGAGCCAATATTGCTTTGTGCTGCGATGTAGTGATAGCGTGCACTTCAGCATCTTTTATACAGGCCTTTAGTAAAATAGGACTGATACCTGACAGTGGCGGCACATTTACGTTACCCCGTTTAATTGGTTTTCAGAAAGCTTCCGCATTAATGATGTTGGGCGATAAGGTATCTGCAACCGAGGCAGAAAGAATCGGCATGATTTATAAGGTTATTAATGATGAAATTTTTGCGGAGGAAAGTATGAAAATTGCTATTGCGCTTTCACAAATGCCCACTAAAAGTTTAGCATATACAAAACTTGCACTGAATGCCTCTCTGAACAATTCAATGACTGAGCAATTGCAGAAAGAAGATGAGCTTCAGTATAAAGCTGCGCATACGGAAGATTTTAAAGAAGGCCTTGCCGCTTTTATAGAAAAAAGAATACCACGGTTTAAAGGCGAATAAATCAATTAATAAATAGAATAATTATGAGTACAGATAAGGATTTGCTTGCTGGCAAAGTGATTGAGCATGTAATGCAACAGGATTTGTTTAGCCAATGGCTAGGCATTGAAATATTGGAAATTAAAGAAGGATACAGCAAAATTAAAATGACCGTACGAAATGAAATGATGAATGGGTTGGGAATTGTGCATGGCGGCATTGCATTTTCTTTAGCAGACAGTTGCTTTGCGTTTGCCTGTAACAACAGAAATGTTTTATCTGTTGCACTAGACACTTCCATCAATTTTTTAAAACCTGTACGTCCCGGTGATGAACTAGTTGCCGAGGCCAATGAGTTGCACAATGGAAAAAGCACCGGCCTTTATCATGTTACCATCACCAATCAACACAAACATATCGTTGCTATTTTTAAAGGAACCTGTTTTCGGACGAACAAACAGTTGATAAGTATGTAAAGTAAATAGGGTATAAAAAGTAAAAAAAGTATTTTATGAGCAGTGAAAAATTTGGATTTGAAGAGCTGGAATTTTGGAAAAAGGTAAGAGCGTTTAAAAACGATATTCGAAAACTTACGCTGCAATTTTCTCCAGAAGAAAAATTTAGATTGACAGATCAGCTTATACGAAGTTCCCGTTCTATTGATTCTTTAATCACAGAAGGGCATGGAAGATTTACCTATCCTGACCAAATTCATTATTGTATACAGTCAAGGGGTTCATTGAGCGAAACCATCAATCATTTATTTGATGCGTTTGATGAAAGTTACATTACAGATATTATATTGGCCGGATTTAAAAAGCAAGGAAAGGAAATTGAAAGGATGTTAAATGGCTATATAATTTACCTGCGCAAAAAAAGAGAGGACCCAAAATAGCAAACCATAAGCTCCCAATACTTTATATACCCTATTTACTTTTTACACTCTTGGACTCTATTTACTCCCCACACTCTATTTACCTTTTAAACTTTAGCTACATACTACTCTTTATACACACCCAAACCCAAAAAGCCCGACCTTTGCGCCAATAATGGAAAAGTCAAATTTTATAGATTACATCAGAATTTTTTGCAGAAGTGGCCATGGCGGTCCCGGCAGCAGACACTTTATGCGTACGAAATACAATGCCATGGCGGGTCCGGATGGGGGCGATGGTGGCAGGGGTGC
>JBGSIG010000085.1:0-7931 GCA_041742655.1 Ferruginibacter sp.
CTAACTCTTCATTAATGCTAAGGTCTTTCTCTATGTAAGTGTTACTAACAGGCATATACGCTTCCGGCTGATAATAATCATAATAACTCACAAAGTAACCTACCGCATTATCCGGAAAAAATTGTTTAAACTCGCCATACAGTTGCGCCACCAGGGTTTTGTTATGTGTTAGCACCAACACAGGCCGCTGCACATTTTGAATGACATTTGCAATAGTGTAAGTTTTACCGCTGCCGGTTACACCCAATAATGTCTGGTATTGCTCACCCTCATTGATACCCTCTGTTAGTTTGCGAATGGCATCGGGTTGGTCGCCTGCGGGCGAATACGAAGATTTGAGGTTAAAAAGCATAATTAATATTACTGAACAATAAATTTATTAAGAAAGTTTGGGTAATAGTACTGGACTAAATAATACTACCGCTTTTTGTTGTTTGCATTTTTTGCAAAGCTTTGTTATTTTTTTCAGTCATTTTTTCAACAGCTCTTTTGCGGATAAACCAGGCTATAGTAAAAGAAGGTATAATGTCTGTGAAAGGGATGATCTCTTCCAAAAAATTAAGCACGCTTCCAATCATGCCGAGGCGCCCACCGAATAATTTAAAGAAAATAAATCCTGAAATAGGTGCCCACACAACATCGGCAAAGTCTCCAAGCCAGGGAAAAAAATAACTTGCCATACCTATCAAATCCATTACAATACAAATAGCAATATTTGGCAGAAATAATTTTTCTTCTTTCTTTTTCATCAGTCAATGTATGTTTTAATTAACCCATCAATTCCCCTGCCATTTAAAAAATCCTGCTGATATTTTTCTATAGTAGTCATATCCATCTGCAGGAGGCCTTGTCTTCTTAAATCATTAATCTGCCTTTTTTCTCTTAAAGAAAGTTTTCCATCCAATAAAAAGCCAACCGTTATCAACAATTGACAAACTTCCTTTTCTTCTTTATCTGCAGCTTGCAATTTTTTGTAATATCCATTTTGCAACCAGTGTTCTTTTTTAGGGGAGATGTTATATAGCTCAAAAAGGTTTTTAGTAAGTATAAAATGATTTTGATGAAAATCTCTTTTGCTGATGGCTATATATTGCAACGTATCATAAAGCAGGTCTTTAAAATAAGGAGTAGGTTCCTGTTCTTTCCTGATAGCCACCACTACTGTTTCAATAAGGTTTTGGCCCATGATAATTACCCTCGCTTCTTTTAGTATTACACTTGTGCCATAAGCATTCCAGGCGGCAAAAACAGGAATGCCGGCAAAGTCCTGAACCGCCTTTACTGCATAACGGCCGAGTAAACGTTGTATCAATATCTTAAATACCATATTGCTAAGCGTAGCTTTTAAAATAAAAAAGAAGTTCCATGCGAGCAATGCTTTTTTATTGATTCCCTGCAACGGATCAATGCCATATCGTAGTATTTGTTTATTCTTTTTTTCTAAACCTATATCGAGTAATAAAGTTCTTTTATCATGCGATTTTTTATTATCATAAGTAAGAAATCCGGTAGCAACCGCAATTTCATGAGCGCACCAAATATTTAATAAGGTAAGCAGAATGATCTCTATGATAACAAGTACAATTGAATAAATCAACATTATGACCGGAATGGCAAAATTTTTTCCAAAAAAAGAAAAGGAAATATCAGAAAACCAATGAGGAAAACTGTATTTGGGAACATATAAAATGATAACGCCCATTGCACCAATAAAAGCAGCAAGCCATACAGCTATTTTTTCCTTTTTACGGATTGCTTTTATTTCAGCTTCGTTCAATAAAAAAAGTTGGTTGTCTGTACTAACTTTTCTTACTGGTAATAAATAATAAAAAAGATTATAAACGGGTTTCACTGGCTGTAAATTAAGGCATTCAATTTTATTAGAAATGATTTTAATAGGTACACATATGTGATATAACAGTATTTTATGAGTGATAATTTACATTTAACCTTGCCGTACGGCTGAATTTGCTTACTTTTGCACCTCAAAAAACCGCTATGAAATTTTTTGGGTTAGCATAAACCTTGAAGTTTACCATCAGCAACTGTAAATAGCTAAAAGTTAAGTAATGAATATAAGAAATATCGCCATCATTGCGCACGTAGATCATGGTAAAACCACGCTGGTTGATAAAATTTTGCATACCACGAATATTTTTCGTGATAATCAGGAAACTGGTGAGTTGATAATGGATAGTAATGACCTCGAAAAAGAACGTGGTATTACTATTTTTAGTAAAAACGTATCTGTAACCTATAAAGGCGTTAAAATTAACGTGATAGATACTCCCGGTCACGCCGACTTTGGCGGTGAGGTAGAAAGGGTATTGAAAATGGCTGATGGGGTTGTATTGTTGGTGGATGCTTTTGAAGGACCAATGCCTCAAACACGTTTTGTATTGCAGAAGGCGTTGCAATTAGGCTTACGCCCGATAGTTGTGATTAATAAAGTAGACAAGCCAAACTGTCGCCCTGACGAAGTACATGATGCAGTATTCGAATTATTCTTTAACCTGGATGCAACTGAAGAGCAGCTTGATTTTGCAACTGTGTACGGAAGTAGTAAGCAGGGCTGGATGAATACATCATTAGAACCGACTGATAATATCTTTCCATTGTTAGATACAATTTTAGAAAAAGTGCCTGAGCCGCATGTTACTGAAGGAAACTTGCAATTACAAATTACTTCATTGGATTATTCCTCATTTTTAGGAAGAATTGCAGTAGGAAGAATTGCAAGAGGAACTATCAAAGAAAACCAACCTGTTTGTTTGATGAAAACAGATGGCAGCATTGTAAAGAGCAGGGTAAAAGAATTATACATTTTTGAAGGCCTTGGTAAAAAGAAAGTATCAGAAGTTAGTGCAGGAGATATATGTGCTGTAGTAGGTATTGAGGGTTTTAATATCGGTGAAACAATTGCTGATTTTGAAAGCCCTGAAGCATTGCCCATTACCAGCATTGATGAGCCTACAATGAACATGCAGTTCAGTATCAATAACTCACCTTTCTTTGGCCGCGATGGTAAATTTGTTACGAGCCGCCATTTAAGAGACAGGCTTGAAAAAGAATTGGAAAAAAACCTGGCGCTTCGTGTAACCCCTACTGATAGTGCGGATAGTTTTATGGTATATGGCCGTGGTATTTTGCACTTGAGTGTATTGATTGAAACAATGCGCAGGGAAGGGTATGAATTAACAGTGGGACAACCACAGGTGCTTACAAAAGAATTAGATGGCAGAAAACATGAACCCTATGAAGTTTTAGTGGTTGATGTACCTGCTGAGTTTAGCGGTAAAGTAATTGATTTGGTTACACAACGTAAAGGCGAAATGCTGGTGATGGAAAGTAAAGGTGAAATGCAGCATTTGGAATTTGATATTCCTTCAAGAGGTTTATTGGGATTGCGTTCTCAAATGTTGACCAACACGGCAGGCGAAGCTGTAATGGCACATCGCTTTAGCGAATACAAACCATGGAAAGGCCCAATTCCGGGAAGAAATAATGGTGTGATGCTGGCTAAGAATGCGGGCTTCCCAACTGGTTACTCCATTGATAAATTGCAGGACAGAGGCTCTTTCTTTATAGATACTACTGATGAAATATATGTGGGCCAGGTAATTGGAGAGAGTACTAAACCAGGCGACCTTGTTGTAAACGTAGTAGAGAAAAAACAGTTAACCAATATGCGTGCAAGCGGTACAGATGATTCGGTTCGTGTGATACCAAAAAGACAGTTTACTCTGGAAGAGTGTATGGAGTATATCCAACAGGATGAGTGTATAGAAGTAACACCAAAAAATATCCGCATGCGCAAAGTTATTTTGGATGAAGATGAAAGAAAGAAAGTATCGAAAATGATGAAAGCAGAAGTAGCCTAAGCGAAAATAATATAGTTTGAAAAATCCCCTGATGTACATCAGGGGATTTTTTTATGACGGTATTCCAGTTCCGGTATCACAAAATACTAGCATTTACACCTGAATGAAAAATATATTTTCATGTTCTTTCAATCACAGCAATGTTCTCAACAAACACAGGTTTTTTAAATACCCAATACTTTTGCAATACAAAATTAAATCCAAAGGAAACAATGATATCTGTGATGATACGGCTGATTTTGTAGTCGAGCGTGAGCAAAGTAGTAAATAAGTAAGTGCCGCCCGATTTTAAAAGAATGCTTCCTATTACTACGAAAATAAACTTTGATACCTGGCCTGTTACGGATGATTTGCCTGCCCGGTAGGTCCAGTGCCTGTTGATAGAAAAATTTATAATTGCCCCAATGACGCCGCTGATAACGATAGAAAAAACAAAATAAATGTGCAGAAATTCTGTAAAGGCAATCATTAAGAGGTAGTCGATAATACCGCCAATTAAAGCCGAAGCCTGTGCCTTGGCAAATATTTTAATAGGCTCTTTATACTTCATTAACTGCCTTTTTCTTTGAAGCCTTTTCGGCCCTGTCAAGTAAATCACCCGCATCGAGTAATTTATTGGTTTCTATTATATTCATGATGAATAAAATGACACACATGCCCATAATACAATACTTAATTGAACCTGGCAGCAGTGCTTCCGTCAGAAAAACTAGTGCAATAATCACTTTTAATTCCGCAGGCCCTATCAAACCGGAATCTATTATATATTTATTGGTTATTTTGTACCTAATCAATGAAATTATCATTGCCCAACCGTATAAAGCAACAAATATAAAAGCGAGCAATTCATAGTTTCCATTAGCATAGATAACATAACCAAAGCCTATTAGCACAACGCTTAGCCAATCCATAATAACATCAAGGGAAAAACCATACCATTTACGGGGTATATTTCGATAGTAGGCCAGTCTTCCGTCAAGCGAATCTCCAAACCAATTAATCCATACACCAACCACAGCAAGTAACATATAGTTGCTGTTTATGTTTTTGGATAATATGAAACTTAACAGCACCAAAAGGGAACCCAACATACCAACAACAGTAAGCATGTTTGGTGTTACAAAAGCAGGAAGACGTTTTACAAGGTAATAAACTGCAGCGTGTTCAGGAATTTTTAATAAATGGGTTCTTTCTCTATCCTGAAATATATCTTTAGGTTTATGAGCATCTTCGATAAGTATAAATTCAGTCTCTAATGTTTTTGGCGATTGCATCATATTTTTTTTTTCAAGCATTCCCTTGCAAAAATAGCTTATTAAACCCATTCAGTTGGCGTAAATGAACGTTAAAACAGCCTTGCAATAAGTGGATTACTTATTATTTCCTATGTAAAAACTTGCTGGCCGCAGTCTGTTTACCAACTAACTATTTTCCAAGTTCATAAAATCAGCATCTTGTTTTTCACTTACTTTTTTTGGTTTCTTTTCAAAACCCGATCTTAAAATGATATCCCACAACGAGCTACTAACACCAAAGCCCTTATTAGGTTCATTGTAGTGATGCAGCATGTGGTGTTGCTTAACCTTTTTCATGATACCACTTTTAAAATTATAATGGTGCATTGCATAGTGCAACATATCGTAAATTAAATAACCCAATAAAAAACCAGGGAAAAAGGCCCACAATAATTGGGTTGGTAAAAAGCTATTAAACAAAAAATAAAAAGCTGTAGCCAACGGAATACTTACTGACGGAGGCAATACAAGGCGTTTTTTATCCCGTGGATAATCGTGATGAACTCCATGAAAAATAAAATGCATTTTCTTTCCAAATTCCGAACTTGGGTGAAAATGAAAAACAAACCTGTGCATGATGTATTCAGTAATTGTCCATACTGCAAGGCCAATCAAAAAATACAATCCAAAGTTTAAGATGGAGATTCCTGCCGAAAAAGTTTTATAAGTAAAAATTAATATAGCTGGAACAAAAATAATAAGGGGAACTGCAAAATGAACTTTGGAAAGACTTTCCATAAAACTACTTTTAAACATTCTTATCGATTCTTCCGAATTGGATATATAATTCTTTTTCATTTTAATAATTTACAGCTGCAAAGGTAAATCTTAAATCGTTCTTTTACCGGTGAATTTGTTCCATATCAGAGCCCGAAACCCTATATATTGAACGCAGAGACCAAAATTTGCCAACACAAAGTTAAATATTAACGCACCATCGATAGACTGTCATCAACAATAATTGTTGCAGTTTCATTAAGTTCTCAGTTTATCTGTTTTGCCCAACGGACAATCTAATTATTTTTAATACTTCATCCTAATAGTCGGCCCTTATTCTAACTCTTAACCCGAGTGTAGATATATTGGGATGATTTAAATAGCTAAATCTTTTTACAACGTCGAGCCGCACTACTTTAAAAATATTTGCAATACCTACACTGGCTTCAAAATAGGGAGTTGTAAGCGCAAAAGTAGAAGGCATATCTACCCCGTTAACATACCTTGTTGGATAAAGCAGTGTATTTGGATTGTAAGCCGGGTTATTTTCATTTCTTACACTGCCTGCTACAAATTTAAAGTCAGCTACCTCTCTAAGCTTTAATTTTTTCAGCAAGGGTATTTTGTTAAATATAAAGCCATTGAAAAAAAAATCGGTTGTTACTGCAAAATAGTTATCTGTTACAAACTCTAAATAGTTCATGAGGTTATAAGCGTTCAATTGAAAAGCATAAGACTGGTTTCCTCTAAGAATATTAAGCAGGGGAAAGGGCACCTGCCCAAATATATGACTGCCTTCTACGGTTACATCGGCATAGCCCAATTGCGACATGTAAACCCTTTTAGCAATTCCAAGTGTAGCCTGAGTGTAGTTAAATTGACCGTTGAACAACCCCTTTACTCCCTGCTGAAGCCTAAGCAGGTAAATGGGATAGCGATTTTTAATGGGGGTACGGTAATTTAGTCCCTGGTAAAATTCCTGGTGGGGAGCCCATCTTAATTCTGCCATTATTTCAGAATTAATGATATACGGAATATTTACCTTACCGGCGACGGGGAAATTTTTTTCGTACACAAGAGAGTCGGCTGGCGTTTGTTTAAGATGTGTATAGCTCATTCTATAAGCAAAATCTTTAGCAAATTCTTTTATGTACAACAGCTTGTATACATCATTGTACATAAATTGATCATTAACACCTCTTTTAAAAGAAAGAAAAAAGTTATTCTCCGATTCAAAAATCAATTCCTGGCCAGGTAAATTAACATCGTACTCACGGATAAACTTTACATAATTTAGAGGGTATGCAAAAATTGATTTTCCGTTAAATGAATAAGCACCGGCTATGCGGTATTTAAATTTTTGATCTTCAAATCCATACGCTGTGTATCCTTCAAGATAAATATGTTTGTTGAACTCAGGCGTTGTTCTTCCACCCACTTTTAACCTGAATCCTTCCAAATTGTTAAAGCTGTAAAAAGTGTTGGTGTTACCTAATTCAAACCCGCCAAATTTTATATATCCCGAAAAAAGAAGGGTAGCAAGCTTAACGGTAGTATTAAACGATTTCATATTGCGCAAGCTGTCGATATTGGCGTACACCTTGGCTTCTACAGGCGATAACTGCTGGTGCCTGTTTGATACCCAAAAACTATCAGAAGCAGCTCCGGGCGGAAGTTGCGCTATGTTAGTTTTTCCCCTGTAAATACTATCGGCCGCAGGTACATTCATCACAAAGTTTTTATAAGAAACCGTCCTTTCACCTAGTACACCACCTGCCGAAGTCTGCCGCAGCGAAAACTCTGCCCGCATACTACTTTTAATTACATGGTATCTTCCGTCTATGGCAGACTTTTCAAATTCCTGGGCAATTTTTCTTTCCTTGGCCCAATTTAAATTGGCTTTTTTACCTACCGACATATTAATTTTCTGTACACCATAATTGCCATCCAGGGTCACATACATGACGCCGCTAAATAGAAGGTCGCTGGTATTACGCGGCATAAAGTTTAGCTTAATCAATTTAATACCATCACTTTC
>JBGSIG010000086.1:0-2865 GCA_041742655.1 Ferruginibacter sp.
GGCGTAGTAAGCGAGGTATAATTAAAGCGCAGCGTATCTGTATCGTATTCTGCATTGGTTCCAATGTCTGTTGTGTACGCAGGTTCATCAAAGACAAGGTAATAACCAGCATTGTTTTTAAGGTTGATAATATGCAATTGAGTCAATCCGTTTATTCTTTCAGATACAGCCACGAAATTTTTAAAGAGCATAAAATCGTTTATCAAAACGCTGTCTCTGTGTGGTACAAGATCTTTCCAATTGGCGCTGTCTTTTTCATCTTCAGCACACATAACCAATTTGAAATTTTTTGCATGCAGGTTAGTTTTAATATAAAAATGATCACCGGCATGATCTACATCGTACAGCACTTCTTTCATCCTTGTTTGAAAAACAGCAAATGGTTTACCGGGTTTACCGGCATCAATCCACCTGACTTCAGATGACAAAGTACCTTTTGATGTTATCAAAATGTACTTATTAGATTTTGTCTTTTTAAGACTGATATAATTGCTCGGGTCTTTTTCTTCGTATACCAGTTTATCCACGGCGGGTGCGGTACCGAGCGTATGCATTTTTATTTTTTCGGATAATAAAGTCACTGGGTTTTTGGCGGTATAGAAAATTGTTTTGTTGTCGTTAGACCATACCGGGTCACCCTCCGTATCCACAACGGCATCCGGGTAAGTTTCGCCTGTTTCAAGATTTTTTATGTGAATGGTATATTCTCTTCTCGATACTGTATCCACTCCGTAGGCCAGCAACTTATTATCCATGCTAACAGCGAAGCCTGAGGCGGAAAAATAATTATGTCCTTCTGCCATCGCATTTACATCAAGCAAAACTTCTTCCGCCGCATTAAGGTTTCCTTTTTTTCTGCAAAAAATAAAATAATCTTTTCCTTCTGCTACCCGGCTGTAATAGTAATAGCCACGTTTAAAATATGGCACACTTTCATCCTTTTCTTTTATACGGGCCTTCATCTCGGTGTATAGTTGTTCCTGCAGTGTTTTTGTGCCCGACATCATAGTGTCGTAGTAGGCGTTCTCGGCTTTTAGATAGTCAACTGCTTTAGTGCTGTCGGGACCTTTTTTAAAATAGTCATTCAACCAATAGTAATTGTCTATACGTGAATCGCCTTGTGCAGTTAAAATTGTTGGTTTAATTTCGCACACCGGTGGTGTAATATTTGCCGGCCAGTTGTAGGTCATATTTTTTTCTGTTGTTTTAGTATTACATGATAAAGCTGCCGCGACAATTGCAGCCACAGGAAGTATTTTTTCTATTTTCATAAGTTTAGTATTAATTACAAACCACCGTAGAAATTATTTTTGATAGTTAAGGTTTTCACATTGACTATGCCCCTGGAAAACTATCAGCACACCTTTAATTAGTTTCTCCTCGCCACTACAATGGGCATTCTGAATGTTTTTGTTTTCCCTTTTAGCGTAAAAATTTCCGTGAAAATTATATACACACCCGTTGCTAGCCGTTGGCTCTTTTCACCCAATCCATCCCACCTAAAATTACCTTTTGTGCCGCATAGTGCATTGCGTTGCAGGTAACGTACCGGTCTGCCTGAACCATCGAAGATAGTAATATTTGCCACATAACCCGGTTCAGGAAAATCATAGTCAAGCGTACAAAAATCATCCTGCCCATCGTTGTCGGGTGAAATGATTTCCGGAGATAATTTAATTTCGTCAGGCGCATTCACGTTGCCGAAATACTGCGAATTTTTGTAAGTGGGCGTACCGTAACCTACGCTGTTAGCTGCAGAGTGCCAATTTTGCGGGGATTGACTGGGTCCTTCATAATCGATTCTTTCAAGGGCTACCCCTTCTTTATTATCTATCAGTTTAAAATGCCATTTATCGCTGTAAGTTACTTCATCAATGATAACACCCTGCTCATTTGCAATAATTACGCTGCCTTTATCATCATTAAAAGATGGAAGACGAACTTTTATAAATGCATCTGGATTTTGAGTTATGTAAGTGGTTTTTACGAAAGCTATATCATTCGTTAACACCATAAATTCCTGCGGAAAAAGCAAAAAACTTTCATCACTTATTTTGGTAGTATTTGCAATGGTGCCATTTGTTGCAAGGTTGGCAATAAGGCTTTTGTTGAGGTCAATTATTTTATTACTTCTATTATAAATTTCTACATAGTCGCTTCCCGAAGGAGACGGATTAAATAAAATTTCATTGATGATAATATCAAGGTTACCGGCTGCAACACCTAGTGCTACTTTTACATTGTTTGTGTTTGCGGGTTGGTTGCCAACACAATCGATAAAACCTTTGGCTGATATCGTATATATTTTTGAAACTGTCAACGGGCTGGCAAGTTCTATACTCACTTTATTAAATTCGGGTGCCATCGTTATTGCCTTTACCGGTATGCCAATGCCTTCACTGATACTGTAATTATTTATGTCAGCCGCCTTCAGGCTGTCAAGCGATTCATCAAAAATCAACACAATGTTTTTATCATCTGTCGCATATGCCCGTAACAATTTTGGTGCGGTCTCATCTTTGTTTATTGCATCGTTACTATTTTTATCGCCTGGCGATCCGCCTCTTGTATCTATGCTGGCTTTCCAGTTGCCTATACCCATGCAGGGGTTTTTGGTATCAATCATTTCAAGCGTCCAGCCGCCGTCTTTTTTTAATTCATCCTGGTACCAGCCGGCCTGGTAGTTAACTGTGTGAATAATTTTTCCGGCTGAAGAAATTAATGATAACCTGTCGCCTTCATTATTGAGCGATGGAAAACCGGTAACTATTATTGCAACTCCAAATTGCGACATAAAAGAACCGGCGCCAGTTGTGCATACAATTACAAAACTATCAGGTTGTAAAATAAAATTTGGCATTGCTG
>JBGSIG010000087.1:0-8161 GCA_041742655.1 Ferruginibacter sp.
TATTTACATTGTATTTAATGTGTTGTGGGGTATTAATTACAACAGGCAGGGAATAGCCTTGCAGCTTGGTTTAAAAATGGAAAAGTATTCGCCGGAAGATTTAAAAACAGTAAGCGAAGTATTGCTGAGTAAGGCAAATGAAAGCAAACTGGCAATAGCAAAATATGGCCCAATCAAGTTAACCAGTAGTGAAATTTTTAAAGGCTCCGTCGATGCATATTCATTAGCTAGTCAAAAACACCACTTTCTGCAATATAATACCTCTTCAGTTAAAACTTCACTATGGGGCTGGCTGGGAAATTATATTGGTTTTACCGGCTATTATAACCCTTTTACCGGCGAAGCCCAGGTAAATACTACGGTGCCAAAATTTTTACAGCCTTACACTACCTGCCATGAAATAGCGCACCAGCTTGGTTACGCAAAAGAAAAAGAAGCCAATTTTGTAGGGTATCTTGCGGCTTCAGCGTCAAAGGACAGTGTTTTTCTTTATTCTGTTTATCTTGATTTGTTTTTGTATGCTAACAGAAACCTTTATGCAATGGATTCAACAGCAGCTAAATCCCTGGCTAAACAGCTGTTACCATCTGTGAACGCAGACCTGGAAGAACTAAACAATTTTTATTTACGACATCAAAATCCGGTGGAACCGGTGATAAGATGGATGTACGGAAAATATCTCCAGAGTAATCAACAACCTTCAGGCACGTTCAGTTATAATGAAGTAACTGGTCTTGTTGTGGCGTATTACAAAAAATTTAAGGAATTGTAGTTACAATCAACATCACAACATTTCTTTTCTAAAATTGATTCTTCCACATCATGCTTTCGACAGGTTTATTGGGCTGGCCGCTGTACTTAGCATTTTTTTTCTGATTATATTTTATTGCTATTTCCCCATCAACCGGAAAATAAATTAATTGCCCGATGGGCATGCCCGCATATACCCTCACGGCCTGTTTTACAGAAATTTCCAGAGTCCAGTTACCACAAAAACCTACATCCCCTTTTCCTGCGGTAGCATGGATATCGATGCCAAGACGCCCAGTAGAAGATTTTCCTTCTAAAAAAGGAACGTGGGCATGTGTTTCTGTGTACTCTTCCGTAACGCCTAAATAAAATTCATGAGGTAACAGTAAGATGCCTTCTTCCGGTATCTCAAAATGTTCTATCTCATTGTGCTTTTTGGCATCCAGCTCCCTGTTTTTATAAGTTGCCAGGTATTTTCCCAAATGCACATCGTAGCTGTTGCTGCCGAGGCATTCCCTTGTGTATGGTTCTATTTTGATGGTGCCGCTTTTTATTTCCTCTAAAATTCTTGTGTCGCTAAGGATCATTGATTGTAATAAATTGTTGTATAAAAATGTTTAATTGTTATTTTGTAAAAATAAAATATTCGATAGTGAAACCTTCAACTCAATTATTGTAATGCCACTCGTTTATCAACAAAATATCAACCTCACAACAAAATTAGGGGTTTGGTATATAGCCGAAGAAAAGGATTTTTTTTTAGCGCATGTTCCGCTGCAACGGCAAATTACACATCCACATAAACAACTGCAGCATTTGGCCGGAAGGTATTTGTTAAAAGAATTGTATCCCGATTTTCCGTACAAACTCATACGCATTGCCGATACAAAAAAACCTTTTTTAGAAAACGAAGCGTATCATTTCTCTATTTCGCATTGCGGTAAATACGCAGCCGTAATGGTAAGCAGTACACAAAGAGTGGGCGTAGATGTAGAATTGGTAACCACAAAAGTTGCCCGGGTTAAACATAAGTTTTTGTCTGCAAAAGAAGAAGCGCTGATTGCAGCATTGGAAAGCAATCAGTTTATAATGCTATACGATGCCATGCTTACGGCTGCCTGGAGCATTAAAGAATCTTTATACAAATGGTATGGAGATGGAGAAGTTGATTTTAAAGAACACCTGCACATTGATGAAATTGTTTTGACAGGTAAAACGGGCATTGCAAAATGCATGGTTTTAAAAAATGCCCCGGTTAAACTTGATGTGCACTTTTTATTTTTTAATGATAATTGTATTTCGTGGGTGTTGAGTTAAACTTTTAAATAACACTAAAAAAACAGTTAGTTAACTGGTTGTATCAGATCCCATAAATTACCATACAGATCCTTAAATACTGCAACTGTTCCATAAGGTTCTTTAACAGGTTCCCTTACAAAATTTATTTCTTTATCAAGCATCTTATTATAATCCCTCCAAAAATCATCGGTGTACAAAAATAAAAAAACACGTCCGCCAGTTTGATTACCTACCCTGCTTTTTTGTTCATCATCTGTAGCCTTTGCCAACAAAAGATTACAGCCTGCTGATCCTTCCGGAGATAGCATCACCCAGCGTTTCGTGTCGCTAAGTATTGTATCTTCATTAACCACAAAACCCAATTTTTCCGCATAGAAATGAATTGCTTCATCATAGTCGTTTACTACTAATGCAATATGGGCTATATGTTGTTTCATCATTTAAAAAAAAAGAGAAAAAAGCCACCTTCAACAAGGTGGCATCTTTCTTACATTTATCTTCTACAATCGATCAACAAAAACTAGGCCTGTTCTATCAATTGAATTTCACTTATTATTCTTACTTCATCACTCACTACTATACCTCCAGCTTCTGTAACACCATTCCATGTTAACCCAAAATCTTTACGGTTTATTTTACCATTAATGGTAAAACCGGCTTTTGTATTACCGTAAGGATCTTTAACAACACCGCCAAACTCAACTGATAATTTTACGTTTTTGGTTACATCACGAATTGTCAAGTCGCCATACAATTCATAAGAACCGTCATTGTCAACGTTTTCTGCTTTTGTAGTTGTAAACTTAATTTGAGGATACGTGCCTGCATCAAAAAAATCAGTACTTTTCAAATGTTCATCCCTTTGTTCATTACCTGTTGAAATAGAATTTACATCCGCTGTAAAGCTAACTTTTGCTTTAGAAAAATCTTCGCCTTCTGTTGATACTGAAGCCTGAAAAATATCAAAACTACCTGTAACATTCGTTATCATCAGGTGCTTAATTTTAAAATGTACCTCGCTGTGTGTCGGGTCGATAGCCCATGTTCTTGTTGCCATAATTTTTTATATTTACCTGCAAGATACATTTTAATGTTTAAACATTGATAAATTCATTGTCAATAAATTGTTAATTTATTTTCAGGTAACAGTTATTTCTACTATTCTTTTTTCTGCGCTGCTTTTTACTGCCGCTTCAATAACGATGATGGTGTTTATACCGTCAGCTGCACTTACTGGCACAGCCTTCCCTGAAGTAAGAGCCTGGTAAACTCCTTCATAATAATCACCATAATTACCCTTTTCTGAAACAATATTTTTCCGAACAGCAACCCCATCTTCTTCAGTATGCAATATACCCTGATCAGCACTGGGTTCTACACCCCAGCCAGAATTTCCAGGTTTTTTACCTGCAAGCAAATCAGTTTCCTGCACGTCGGCCCGGGTTTTGATAAATGATCCTTTATGTCCATGAATAATATTTGCAGGAATAGCTTCCTTCACAAAACTGCTGGCCTTTAAGCGCACTCTGAAATCAGGATAATAAAGTAACAGGTCGAAATAGTCATCTACTTTTGATGAATGTCTTGTCACCCGAATATCTGCAAAAACTGCTTCCGGCATTCCGAACAGGCAAAGTGTTGCATCTATTAAGTGTGGTCCAAGGTCCATTAACAGCCCGGCACCCGGTCCGGCAGTTTCTTTGTGAAGTTTGGGACCAATGACCGGCTTATAGCGATCGTAGTGAAACTCCACTTCTACAAGCGGGCCGAGTATTTTTGAAGCGATTATTTTTTGCACTGTTCTAAAATCGCTGTCGTACCGCCGGTTTTGGTATACACTTAGTTTCATTTGTTGTTGGTCAGCCAGCGCTTTTAATTCTTTACCTTCTTCTACTGATGATGTAAATGCTTTTTCAACCACCACATTTTTATTTGCCAGCAAGGCTTTTTTGGCATAATCAAAATGGGTATTGGTAGGCGTATTGATAATTACCAACTCAATGCCGGGGTCTGCCAACAGTGATTCAAACGTTGGATAAGAAGTTGCATCGGGGTAATCCGCTTGTATCTTTTTTTGGCTTCTCTCCCATGAGCCCGCCAATTGAAATCCGGGATGGTGGTCTATAAACGGAGCATGAAACAATTTCCCCGACATGCCATAAGAAAGCAACGCTGTTTTGATGATATGCATAATTGTAAATTTTCTTTTGTTTGAATACTCAGTTTATAGAATAGCGGTTTAAAATTAATACTCACTTTTTATTTACTTACCTCAAACCACAATTTAGCCGGATCGTTCCAATCTCCATTGTAATTGATAGTTACTTCAGCTCCCTTCTTTATGTCCCGCACTGTTTTTACTGTTATAGTATCATTGTCAAAATCCATAAAATATTCGCAATTGCTTTTATAGCTATGGTTGTACATGGGTACAAAACCTAACGCCATACAGCATTTATCTTTTAGCTTTCCCCACTCAAAAATATAATCATGTAGCAATGTTTTATCAAGATATTCCCTATCTTTCTTACACATCACTATTACAGGGGATATTTCTACAACTGTATCTGCCTTAATTGCCTTTTTAGTAAATACACCTCTACCTTTATCAGAGCTCATATCAATATACAAATCGGCAAGTAACATAATATTTGATTAACTTAAATGGAGTAATTTGCAAGATAGTTAAAAGAGAATTTAGATTTTTATAAGTGCCGTTTCCAAATCAAGGCGTTTGCGGATAAAACCGCAAAATGATTAAAACAATTTCACCAGGTATTTTGATGTAAAGCAATTAATAATAATTATTAAAAACGCCTGGAGGACTTAAAAGCAAAAATGACTTACACATGTCTTTAGAAGTAGAAGAAATATCAATTCAGCAACAGTTTGAAGAAGTAATCGCTTCGGAGGATAAACTTCATATCCAGGATTTTTTGAATAACCAGAATATCAGTGATGTAGCAGATATTATTTATAACAATGAGGAATTTGAGACACAGATCATCAGTCATCTTTCTTTACACAGGGCGGCAAGTTTATTTAAGATTCTTGAGCTATCTACCCAAAAGAGAATCGTTAAAGATTTACCTCCTTTTAAAGCTGCAGAATTATTAAACGAGTTGCCTCCCGATGACCGCACAGCTTTTTTAAGCGAATTGCCGAGTAATGCAGTAAGAGAACTTGTAAAAACGTTGAACCCCGAAGAAAGAAAAATTACCTTGTCCTTATTAGGCTACCCAGAGGGCAGTGTGGGCAGGTTAATGACCCCTGATTATATTTATGTGTATGAGAACGACACTGTAGAAGATGTGCTAAATACAATACGCAAATATGCAAAAAACAGCGAAACGATTGATGTTATTTATGTGATCAACGACAAGGGAGAACTGCTGGACGATATACGCATAAAAGATTTCATCATGGCGTCTGCAGATAAAAGAGTGGATGAATTAATGGATGGCCGGGTAATCACTTTACATGCGGATGATGATCAGGAAGTAGCCAATGAAGTTTTTAAAATGAATAACCGTGTAGCCTTACCTGTTATAAGTAAAAGTAATAAACTGCTGGGCATTGTTACCATAGACGATGTTTTGTGGGTGGCCAACGAGGAGTTTAGTGAGGATATGCAAAAGATGGGCGGCACACAGGCACTTGACGAACCTTACCTTGATATGCCACTGTTTAAACTATTCAAAAAAAGAGTGGGCTGGCTCATCGTGCTGTTCCTTGGCGAAATGTTTACTGCAACGGCAATGGGTTATTTTGAAGATGAAATTCAAAAGGCGGTAGTGCTTGCACTTTTTATTCCCCTAATTATATCGAGCGGCGGCAATACCGGTTCGCAGGCTTCTACGTTAATTATACAGGCCATGGCGATGGGTGAACTTACATTGGCCAACTGGTGGCGGGTATGTCGCAGGGAAATTATCCAGGGATTGATGCTGGGATCGGTTTTGGGATTGATCGGTTTTACCCGGGTGATTGTGTGGGCTAAAATTTTACCGAAAGTATATGGAGAACACGAGGCGTTAATAGCCTTCACTGTTGGCTTTTCGCTGGTAGGTGTTGTACTTTGGGGTACCCTAACCGGATCGATGCTGCCACTTATTTTAAAAAGACTTGGTGCTGACCCCGCTGTAAGTTCTGCACCTTTTGTAGCTACGCTGGTGGATGTAACCGGCCTCATCATTTACTTTTCATTTGCTTATTTCTTTTTACAAGGTATTTTATTGTAGCGGTTGCATTGTTGAACTGCCTTCCATTTTAACCGGTTTGGCACCATATTTTTTAATGGATAGCTCCGCCTTTTCGTTTCTAAGTTTTACAATAAATAGATAGTCGAATTCATTGTCGGCAATTTCAGGTATATGCTGTTCGGGTATGCCCAGTTTTTTAATGATAAACACTAAAGTATTACTATGCCCAACTACTAGCACCGTTTTTCCAAAGTCATTTTCCTCTTTTAATTTAGCAACAAAACTATCACCTGTTGTGTCGGCAAAATAGTGGACAGTATCGATACCTAACTGTATACGCAAACTGTCTGCCGTCATTTGGGTACGACGATACTGGGTAACATAAATACGCTGAATGTGTTTGTCTTTTAAAACATGCAATAAATCCCCTGCACGCTTTTTGCCCTCGCTTGTTATCAACGGGTCGTCGCCCTTTTCCTTTTCTGCATGACGCACCAGGTAAATAGTTGTTGTATTGTCCTGACTAACCGACTGCCCATTTACTGTAAACAGGGTGATAAAAATTGCGAAAAAGACTACAATATATTTCATACACGAAGGTTTAAAGTTCAAATATAGTGAAGCTTGTAAACATGCATACCTGATGGTATTAAAGGGCAGTTGGCTATATTTTGTTAATTTGCGCATTAAATTTATCCCGGCGGGTTTAATAAAAGCTCCTTGTTATTAAAATAGTACAAGGGTCGACGCATGTGACGATTATAAGAATTTCTAGTGCCGGGTTCAAAAATAAAAATTAAAAATTATGTGTGGAATTGTTGGATATACCGGGCCACGGGAAGCCTACCCAATTGTAATTAAGGGTTTAAAAAGACTGGAATACCGTGGGTACGACAGCACCGGGGTAGCACTACTGAATAGTAGTAATTTAAAAGTGTATAAAAAGAAGGGCCGCGTTGCAGAACTGGAAGAAGCTATTGTTGGCAAAGACCTTCATTCGCATACGGGCATTGGCCACACAAGGTGGGCTACGCATGGCGAACCAAACGACAAAAATGCACATCCGCATACTTCTAAAAGTGGAAAGTTAGCGATGATACACAATGGTATTATTGAGAACTATGTACAGTTGAAAAAAGATCTCGAAAACAAAGGATACGTTTTTACTAGTGATACCGATACCGAAGTGCTATTGAATTTTATTGAGGATATTAAAGCAAATAACAGTTGCAGCCTGGAAGAAGCTATTAGAATTGCTTTAAAAAGAGTAACCGGTGCCTATTGCATTTTACTAATCGATGAAGACGAACCCGGAACTATTATAGCTGCAAGAAAAGGGAGTCCGCTGGTAATTGGTGTTGGCAAAGGTGAACATTTTTTAGGCAGTGACGCATCGCCGATGCTGGAATATACCAAAGAAGTTGTGTATGTAAACGATTATGAATTGGCCATTGTTAAGCCAGATGAACTGATCCTAAAAAACCTGGGCAATGAAAAAATAACGCCCTTTATTACCAAGCTAGACATAGAGCTAGCCGCCATTGAAATGGGAGGCTACGATCATTTTATGCTTAAGGAAATTTTTGAGCAACCCAGCACAATACATGACTGCTTACGGGGCCGCTTAGACGCAAGTGCAGGCACCATTACCATGAGTGGGGTTCAGCAAAATATTGAATCTTTCAAAAAAGCACAACGAATTATTATAGTTGCCTGCGGAACCAGTTGGCATGCTGGTTTGGTAGCAGAGTATGTTATTGAAGAATTGTGCAGAACACCTGTTGAAGTTGAATATGCATCGGAATTTAGATATCGAAATCCTGTCATCAACAAAGGTGATATTATCATTGCCATTTCTCAAAGTGGAGAAACTGCAGACACACTTGTTGCTATTGAAAGGGCGAAAGAAC
>JBGSIG010000088.1:0-7904 GCA_041742655.1 Ferruginibacter sp.
GCGCCAACAAAAAATTAGGGAAAAATAAAATACTGACATTGATAGATGAAAAAAATGAAGCGAAGGAAGAAGTTTAAAAAACAGCACAATTATATTTGATTCTGTAAATAAACAAACAAATTCTTTGAACTGGCTATGCCAACTTGATGCAATTGCTTTTTGGGGAAACAATTTGGCAGATTTATTTTTTATGTCACCTGATTTAAAAATAGTAGGGAGTCAACCGCACCGTTCATACTTTTTAAAGTACGAACAATATAAAATAAAGTGGGCGAATTAATTTACCACTTTGTTGGCACAACTGCTGCTGGCAAAGGCTTCCGGCTTGGCTTTAAACGCAAAGCCCATACCTAGAATGTAACCCATGGCTTCTCTAAGCGCTTCATTGCTTTTAAACTGTGGGTTGGTGTTAATGTCGGCATGTACTACCATGTCTACATCGTACAAAGTAAAAAGGTCGCATAGTTCATATGCAATCTCAATGCTTTTGGCAACCTCCACCAGCATCCGCTCTTTGATGCTGTATTTTACCAAAGTTTTTTCATTGTGAATAAACATGAAGCCACCGTGGCCCTCACGTAAAAAAACAATTACTGTGGCAAACTCGGTTTCTTTGCCTTTAACCTGGCTGTCGGTGCCAATGCAAACTTTAAGGTGATAGCCGGCTGTGGTTTCTCTTTTAATGGCATATTCCACCGCATTTTTGATAGGCAGTTGGATGGGGTCACCATTGAATTTTCTCCATAACATATAAATGGGGTTTTTTAAAGTTACTGAAAAATAGCAATACAATCAGCGGTTATGCATAACAGTGATGACAATTTAATTATAAGCTAACATTACCGGAGGACTTTTTGGCTGGGGGATGATCTGTAAATTGTGACAGTAAATGTATGTGTTGAGTTGATGGAGGGATACTACTTCGCATTTGGTTGTATAAGTTGATCGGTAAAGAAATATCAAAAAACAAAAGGGGCCAGCCCCTTAAGCCGACCCCTAACTTACACATGAATCTACCTTACTGTTTTATAATTCTTTCGGTTTGTTTTTCGTTGTTGCTGATCAATTGCAGAATGTACATACCTGCTGGTTGGTGGTACATATTAACTTCGTTAAACCCTTGTCGGCCTTTTCCCTGCGAAATTGATTTTCCGTTAATATCAGTTAAAAGGTATTGGTAATTATTTGCTGCATTCACTGTTAGCTGGTTATGTACAATAGTTGACACACTAAATAATTTGGCAGTATTTTCTGTTGTTTTTAAAACAACCATATTTGAATAAATTGTTTGATTCAATACAGATGTCGCTTTCATACGGTAATATATTTCGCCTTGTAGCAACGGCGTGTACAAAAAACTGTTAGCCATGCCGCCAGAGGTAGTCACTTCTGTAAAATTGTTGCCTGTTGATGACAATTGCAGTGTTATTGATTTAACCGCCTCATCCGAAATTACACTCCATGTGAGGTGATGTTTATTTTTTTCTGTAAATCCGGTTAGTTTAACGCTGCGAATTGGTAATGTACCCTGCAGCCCTGTAATGCTGTACGAACCCAGGCTACCGTACTCACTAACATTTCCGTTGCCTGCACCTTGCACTGCCATGTAGTAATCTCCTGCGTACAAAATAGTGTCTATCGCTACGTTCATTATGTTTTCCGGGTCATATGTTCTTATCAGCACTTGAGCTGCATCATACAAAGAAACTTTTACATCCAGATCGGCTCCCTGGTTATTTGGGCCAATGCTGAATGGATTTATGTCGGTATGAAAATTTGAATTAACCGCTACGTTGAATTTAAAAACGTCAACATCAGTAGAAGTAGTAATGATACCATTAACGGGTATAGGGGTGATATTTATTAATGTGGGGCTGCCGTTGATATCGTCGTTGTAATCATCGGGGCGATAAGTAAAACCATTTTGCGTGGTGATGATCGATAAATTATCCTGTAAATCTGCACATCCATAAGGTGTGGGTCCATTGTTCCAGCCGCTCATATTTTTATAATAGCTGTTGCCCATTATTGGTGCCCAACCAACTTCGCCTGAACCCAGCCCATCGTTATATGTTGATGTCAAATTGCAGCTTCCGTCATACTTCGACTGGTGAGACAAACCAACTGTATGACCGCTTTCGTGTGAGCAACATTCAGCTATCAATTTAGCACTGTTAGGGCCAAGCCGATCGCTGAATACAAAGCAGGGAATATCATCACCCCAAGTAAATGAACCAACGTACCCAACGCCACCAACACCGGCATACCAGGCACTTGTGGGCGTAATTACTACCCTCATTCTTGCTTCAAGCGGTGCTGCCAGATACATAGCGCTGTCTGTAGTGATATTGATATTAAAAGGGCGATAGTCTTCCGACACCCTGTAAAAAACTTCTGTTATTTGTGCGTCGGACATGGCAGCAGGCGCACAAGTAAATGGTGTGCCACCGTTCCAAACACCGGTACTTACCTGGTGGCCGTCAAAATCTAAAAAGATAGTGGCAGACGCGGAAGGAAAGCTGCTGAGTTTTGGTAAACTGAAAGCAGTAAAAGAAACCAACAATGTTAGCAACAGCGATAAAGATGTAGCGACTTTTTTCATTTTTTGGTTTTTCCTTTTCGGTTAGCCGAAATGAAAGGATAAAGGATACTTACGGGGTCTGTAGTTTTTATTGATTACAGTCCGGTAAAATTTTTGCCATGTTAATTTTTATTAACCGGTAATTCTCGTTGTCTATTTTTTTCAATTCGTAACCATCAGCAAATTCGCTGCTAAAAAGATGACCCACATAGGTAATAATTTCACGATTGTCTGTTCTCTTTGAAAGCGAGAACAAAATATTATTAAAGGCGGGCAATGCTATCGTTACTGTTTGAAGGTTACTATACTTAACAAGGTTGCTTTTAACTAATCCTGAAAGCTTGAAATTATCGGCAAAAGCAACTTTTACATTCTGGCCCTGCCGGCCATCGAAAAAACTATTTAGTTGTGTGGAAGTACAGTTTATTATATCTGGATAATTGCTAAATAAAGAAGGCTTATTTGCCTGGATATTTTGCGCAGAGCCAATAAATGCGTAAAGGCTAAGCAGCACTATGAGGGTAGTGGTTGCAAGGTTTTTCATGGTAATGACTATAAGGATATTTTGACGTAAATGAACAAGAATTCATGTACATCAATAGCCTAAACGCAGATGTAGCTTAATTATTTTATGAAGACAGGCAGGAGGTAAAAATGAGGGATATTACGAATGGCAACGCAGTATTAATACTGCCCGGTACTTAGTAAAACCAGCGTGCAGGCTTCCTGTGAGTAAATACCTTTTTGTTTTGCCAGAGCGTATAGTTCTTCATTTTCTGTGCCCGGGTTAAAAATGATCCTTTTGGGGTTCAGGGAAAAAATATAGTCATAATAGGCTGCTTGTCGTGATGGGTTAATGTAAAGGGTCACAGTATCAATATCCGAAAAACGGATTTTTTCTGTTTCAATTTCGGTGTCACCGATGCTTCCTTTTCTTAAACCAATTGCAACCACAGGATGTTTGTTGGCATTCAACTTTTTTACGGCAAGGTGACTATACCGTTCAGGATTTTCTGATGCGCCTATTACCAAAGTCTTTTTCATATTTATCTTACTTTTCTATCAGGATAAAAATCTTGCCTTCAATTGCGGGGTAGGTATCATGCACTGTTGCTGTTGCCCAAACCATTTGTAACGGTTTTTAGCAATCCATGAATAAACTCCATCCCTTATAAACCGGGGTACTATAATGAAAATATACAATAATTTCCATCCCCCTTTTATTTGCTTTGCAACTTTTAGGGCACCGGTTGATTTATTGAATATTTTATCATCCTGCACAAGTACAAAGGAATTGAAATCAACATTCGGCAGCCCAAATTGTTTCAAAATTTGTTGCCCGCTTTCACTTTGTAAAGAGGCAAATAAAAACTTTTCATCCGGGTCGTGCCTGATAATAAATTGCACAGCGGTGTTGCAAAGATTGCATACGCCATCAAATAATATGATGGGTTTTTTTTCATTTTTGTGATACAAATTTATATTGATTTTACCTGGTTTTTTCAATAGACTTGTTTTAACGGTTAAAATGAAGAACTGGATTTTGCAACTTGATTCAAAAAGCAAAAAAGCGTTAGCTTTTTAAAACTAACGCTTTTCAATATCGCGAAAAAATTAAACCAGCATAGTAACTGGGTTCTCTAAAAACTTTTTTAATGTTTGCAAAAAGGCTGCGCCAACGGCACCGTCAACACTTCTGTGATCGCAACTCAGCGTGAGTTTCATAATGTTGGTAACACCAAAACCATCACTTTTTTTCACTACCTTTTCTTTAATGGCACCCACTGCTAAAATAGCACTGTCTGGTGGATTAATTATGGCTGTGAATTCTTCAATATCCATCATGCCAAGGTTAGAGATGGTGAAAGTATTTCCGCTAAATTCGTTGGGTTGTAATTTTTTATCTTTTGCTTTACCATACAATTCTTTTGCATCAGCAGCAATTTGCGATAATGATTTTTGATCGGCAAAACGTATTACCGGCACTATCAAACCTTCGGGTAACGCTAAAGCGGAGCCAATATGAATGTGTTTATTCTGCCTGATAAAATCACCCATCCAACTGCTGTTAACATCAGGATGTAAGCGCAATGCCATGGCACTTGCCTTAATGATCATGTCATTAAATGAAATTTTAACCGGGCTAACTTCGTTCATGGCAACTCTTGAGGTCATCGCATTATCCATGTTTATTTCCATGGTCAGGTAAAAATGCGGGGCTGTAAATTTGCTTTCACCTAAACGGCGGGCAATTACTTTTCGCATTTGTGTCAATGGTACATCAGTAAAGCCTTCCTGACCGGTCGGCAAAAATGCAGGCGCAGTAGTTTTTGCTGCGGGTGCCGTGGAAGCGACAGCCGGTGCAGCAGACGGTGTATAACTATCTATGTCTTTTTTTGTGATGCGGCCATTATCTCCACTTCCGGTAACTTTTGTTAAATCAATTCCTTTGTCGGCGGCTAATTTTTTTGCCAGAGGCGATGCTTTAATACGTTGGTCGGACGATGCTTGTCCGTTGGCTTCGGTTGCTGGCGATGCGGCAGTTGCAGCCGCCGTTTCTGTTGTCGCCGTTTCCGTCGTGGGGGCTGTCGCTGCATTGTTGCCTGATTTTTCGGCTGCAACATAGGCGCTAACGTCTGTGCCTGGTTTACCAACGATAGCAATAATTTCATTAATTTTTGCGGCACTGCCTGCTTCTACACCAATGTATAATAAAGTGCCTTCTTCATATCCCACCACTTCCATGGTTGCCTTATCGGTTTCCACATCTGCCAGCACATCATCACTTTTAACAAGGTCGCCCACTTTTTTATTCCACGATACAATCTTGCCTTCAGTCATCGTGTCGCTCAGCAAAGGCATTCTTATTTCTTTAGCGCCCGCCGGCAATTCTACTTTTGCACTTTGTGCTTTGTCAGCTGGTGCGGCCTTAGTGTCTTTATCTTCTTTAACCGGTTCGGCTTTTACTGGCTCCGCTTTTGCTGATCCGGCATCGCCCTCAAGTAACGATTTGTAGTCCTCACCTTCTTTACCCACAACAGCAATAATCTGGTTTATTTTGGCGGCTTCGCCTGCGGGTACCCCAATATAAAGCAGCGTGCCATCTACATATCCGTTTACTTCCATGGTGGCCTTGTCTGTTTCCACGTCGGCCAGCACATCATCACTTTTTACCTTATCGCCCACTTTCTTATTCCAGGTTATTATCTTTCCTTCTGTCATAGTATCGCTCAACAGCGGCATGCGTATCACTTCTGCCATAATAAATAATTTCTAATGTGTTTAAATTGAAGGTCGAAATTAATGCAAAAAAGGGAATTGTGGTTACGTTGATTTATTAGTCAAGTTCTAATTTTAATCTTTCTTTCAATTCTTTCACCAAAGGATATTCTTCGATGATTTTTAGATACTGCTGTTTTCTCGTTAACGGAACATCAGTTGCAACCTCAGCATCCCCGCTTTCAATCACCAAAACCTGGTACGTAAGTACCCTGTTGTTAAAATATTGCTGCAAGTGTAAAATTAAATTTGCCCGCTCTACTTCAATAAAGGCTTTATGTATTTCGCCCTGGGTAATAATTTCTATGGTATTATTGTCAATCAATCTCAGTTCGGCAGCTTTAAAATTGGTAACCGCCGAATGGTTATTTTTTGCCCTTAACTTTTCTATAAATTGCCCCCAACATACATATAACTCTTCTTCTGTAATAGTCATAGCCTCATTATTGCCGCTGCTATTTTGTTGTTTTATTTGCTGCCTTATCTTGCTCAGCGAGCCAAGCGAAGTTTTTTGCCCTGTCGTTTCCTGAAAACCCGCTGATCCGGCAACACCATGAGTTTTGCCAACAGCTGTTTTCCTTATCTCAACGGATGGTTCTTCAATAATAAGCTTAGCTTTTTCAGATGGTTCTTTGGGTATGTTTTGCGAAGGTTTTAAGCCGTCGGCCGGTTTGCTTTTATTTACTGTACTATCAGTTAATCTTCGTACCGGGAGCGCTTTGAAAGCTATTGTTTTTCTACCCTCAACCAGTTTTTTTTTAGCTATCACACCATCGTTATTTACCAACTCCAACGCCTGTTGCAAGTAGCTTAATTTTATGATGGTTAGCTCAACATGCAAGCGTTTATTGCGGGATTGCTTATAATTTAGTTCAGCTTCATTTAAAATATTTAAAGCACTAATAATAAAGGATGCCGGAATTTTTTGTGCTGTCTGCAAATATTTTTGTTTAAAATCTTCTGCCACTTCCAGTAACATGGCCACTTTTGCGTCGCGGCTTACCAACAGGTTTCGTAAAAATTCTGCAAAGCCATTTAACACCGTATCGCCTTCAAAGCCTTTTCGGTTTATTTCATCATACATTAACAAGGCGCTGCTGAGATCTTGTTGTTGTAAAAAATCCAGCATTTTAAAATAATAATCTTCGTCTAAAATATTTAGGTGTTCCAAAGTATTATTGTAGGTAACCTCGCCATTGGTAAAGCTTACAATTTTATCTAAAATACTCAGTGAATCTCGCATACAGCCCTCGCTTTTTTGTGCGATGACATGCAGGGCGGCTTTATCGGCTATGATAGATTCCTTATCACAAATTTCCTGCAAGTGTTCCACAGTATCGTTGTTGGTGATGCGCTTAAAATCAAATATCTGGCAACGGCTTAAAATAGTAGGTAATATTTTATGCTTTTCAGTTGTTGCTAAAATAAAAATGGCGTAAGGCGGTGGTTCTTCCAGCGTTTTTAAAAAAGCATTAAAGGCCGATGAACTAAGCATGTGAACCTCATCAACAATGTATACTTTGTATTTTCCTGCCTGAGGGGCAAAACGTACCTGCTCTACCAGGCTCCTGATGTCATCTACAGAATTGTTGCTGGCGGCATCCAGTTCGTGAATGTTTAACGAGGTGCCGGCATCAAATGAAACGCAACTGTTGCAGGTGTTACAAGCTTCTCCATCTTTTGTCTGGTTCTCACAATTAATTGTTTTAGCCAGTATCCTTGCGCAGGTGGTTTTGCCTACACCCCTTGGCCCGCAAAACAAAAAAGCATGGGCTAACTGGTTATTTTTAATAGCATTCTTTAGTGTAGTGGTAATATGCGCCTGCCCTACTACTGTTGAAAAATTCTGCGGCCTGTATTTTCGTGCCGATACTACAAATTTGTCCATAGTGCAAATTACGATTAATACGGTTTTTTAAAATTGAATTATTGCACATTCTTCTTCAGCCTGTTTTGATAATGAGGCTGTTTTCTTTTAAAGACTCATATCGGCTATAATTCCGTAATGGTCAGAGTAGGGAACGGTTATACGGTCAAATTGCTG
>JBGSIG010000089.1:0-4435 GCA_041742655.1 Ferruginibacter sp.
ATGCCCAGATCGTCGGGCTGGATGTCGGGGGCGTTCTCGCCCAAATCCTCTAGCAATGCAGGACTGTATTTCCCCGTCAGGGCCGGGTAAAGAATGGTAAACACCCTGAAACAGGCTGTTGCAACCGATAAAAAAATTATACCGATTGGGGAGGTTTGATTAATTTTTGTAGATGCATTGAACCGCCGTTGATAAAGGGTTTAGCGGCATAAAGAGTAGAAACTTTTTCGAAAGAAATACATTTCCAGAGCGCTATATCATTTGTAAAATCAGACACTGAATATTTTACCAGCGAACTGCTTTTGCCAGGCATTTTTTTTGCATCATTATTGCCATTCACGTCATTTACCTTACCAAAATAATCATTCGACTGTTGCTGCAATTCCATTTTTGCTGAATGCCGGATGCACTGCAAAAACATGGTGTCGTTAGCTACTTTACGCTGCACATATTTATACGTTTCACCATTCACGGTTATTTCGCCATCAATTCTTTCAAAATCTGTCGCAATATTTTGATACGGGAGGTTAATGGGGATGGTTAATGTAAAAAGATCCTCTTGATTGTAATCGTTGTTATTTAGGGAGGCTTCAAGCTTATTATCTGCTTGCTGCATGGCTATTGTAAACCACAATTTGTATCCAATTGTATTAAATACAAACAGCATTAGTAATAATATGGCAGCAGTTTTACGCATTTTTGGCAAGGCAAATTACTTAAAAATCACATTGGCAGCGCATTTTGGCTTAATTATTTTTCCATCAGCGCAAAAAAACAACCAATATTTTATTTATTTTTTTGTTTTAGATTGGGGTTATCAGTGTTTTATGATTGGCTTAATCTTTTTATTTCAACTAATCTTTTTTAGCACTAGCTTTTAAATCATAGCTAAAAAAAGCATTACGCAACTTTTATTATTTATTAATGAAAGTCTTTTTATCAACTCCAATACCTGTCAGGGTAAGGCTTTTCCAATGAGGGGGTAACGCCGTCTTAATTTGTATTATTCCTTTGCTGGTAATTTCCAATCCACCAAAACCCATCAATGCACTTTGCAACATTCCACCGGCCCCGGTTGCAAAATAGGGATTGGTGCCACCCTTTGTTTCTGCTATAACCCGAAAAGGCGGGTTTAAATTTGGGAGATAACCGTCCTGGAAAAAATGCCATGCTTTGGCGCCATCGCCTAACCTGGAATACAATAATGTAAATACGGCCTGTGTCATAGCCGGGGTACCTTCGTTTGGTACCCGTGTTTCGTAGTACTCCAAATCTTTTCGGATTTGTTTAGGGTCTGTTATTTCTTTTAAAGGGTACGATAATAAATTTACATCTCCCTGTTTTATGCCCTCACCTGCATAGGTTGCGTGCTCTTTTGTAACGCCATCATTCATTTTTAAGATGGGGATATTGTTTGCAACATTCATCCAGTCTGCATCCGGTTTTATACCCAGTAATGTTGCTGCTTCTGTAGCATCCTGTAAAACCGCTTTTGCGGCGGCATTGGTAAAGGCGTCATTATCTACATTTTCGGCCCACTCATCAGATGCCACTACGTTTTTGATATCAAATTTTCCAGGTCCGTTACGCTCTACCCTGCTTGCCCAAAACATCGCCGTTTCTTTCAATATCGGGTAACCTTTTTCTCTAAGCCAATCCTTGTCCTGTGTTACACAATAATAGTTCCAGGCGGCAATGCCCACACAGGCTGTTATGTGATGCTCAAAGGGACCGCTTAAAGCCCACACGGGCGTTTCCTCTACACCCGTGCCGGCACTTTCCCACGGAAACATAGCCCCCTTGTAACCATGATTAAAGGCATTTTGCTTTGCGGCAGCCAGCCGCTGAAACCTGTATTCCACAAGGCTTTTTCCCATTTCCGGATGCAATACAAGTATGGCCGGGTACATCCATAATTCCGTATCCCAAAACACATGGCCATTATAACCAAGGCCGCTGAGGCCCATGGGCGACGGACTTAATGCGCTTCCTTCTCTTACAAAAGAATACAGGTGGTACATCATGCTATGAATATCCTGCTGTGATTGGGCATCGCCTTCAACGACAATATCGCTTTTCCATATTTCATCCCAAGCCTTGTCGTGAAATTGTATCAGTCTTTCCCTGCCTTCCAGTTTTGCAATAACGGTAAGGCGTTCTGCTTCATTCAACGGATCATCGTGGTGGGCAGACGTGATGGACGAACCGGCAATGGAAAAACGGTAGCTTTCTCCTGCTTTTATTTTTTTGGTGAACTTCATCAGGTGCATATTATTATCCCACATTTCATGAATTACCCTTGGCTCCTCCCCATGTTTTTCCTGGAACAAAAAAGTGTTGGAGGCGCACATTAATAATTTGCCGGTAGGGCTTTTGGCAGTAGAAGTAAGCAGGCTGATCACTACATGGGGCCGGTCGATTTCATTGTAATAATTCTGTACATCTTTTAAGGCATCTGGTGCTTCCATTACACTGGCGCTGCTAATAGTAATGTCTTTTTTTGCGGTGATGGTAACATCCATCAGCACCGTAAAAGGAAGCTGCCGCAGCGAATAATACGTGTAACTAACAGTTGCTTTGTCACCGTAATTAAAAGAGGTAGTGAAATTGGCGTGACGCATATCCAACTGTTGTTTCATATTGCCTGCATCAGCACTGCCAATGCGCTTGCCATCTACTTCCAGGTACATGTTTAGCAAATTGAAACTTTTTAAAAAATTACTTACCCTTCCACGGCCGTACAAATCATAAGCACCCGCCAATACTACGTCTTTCACTTTAAAAGGCTCAGGCGAAGACACTACACCAATCATGCCATTGGCAACAGTAACACCGTAATAATTGGCCGGATCAATTTTATTAGCGGTTATGTTCCAGGGGTCCTGTGCGGCCAAACCGGCAATAAATAAAAAACAAAGAGATAAGGCAAAAACTTTTTTTTGTATCATGGCAGGCAATTAAGATTTGAGATTAAAATTTCACGACCCACATTCTAAAAGAATGTAATACTGCCCATAAAAATATGCCTTTTGTCTGATTTTAATTTTTTAAAAACGAAGTTGACCAAAGCGCCAATTTTTAAATGCAACTCCTTTTAATTTTCAACAAAAATTGTTTTTATAACTTTATTGGAAATATTGCTGAATGAATGTCTTATCACAAATTCTAACCTTCAAAATAGTTTCTATCATTCGTGGTGCAGAGCCCGCGGCTGTGTTGGATATTGCCAATGCACTGCACGAGGGTGGTGTGCGCTGTTTGGAAATCACCCTTAATTCGCAGAATGCATTGCAGGTTATGGAAAACATTGCAATAAAAATGGAGGGCCGCATAATTGTGGGAGCTGGCACGGTGCTGAATGCAGAAGACGCAGCCAATGCCATTGCTGCAGGCGCAAAATTTATTATTTCTCCGATAGTGGACATGGCTACAATACAAGCAACCAAACGTCTGGGAGCAATAAGTATTCCCGGCGCATTTACACCGACCGAAATATTTACTGCACATGCTGGCGGAGGTGATATTATTAAAGTTTTTCCTGGTTCATCAGGCCCGGGTTTTATTAAGGAAATTCTGGCGCCCCTGCCACATATACCTTTAATGCCAACGGGCGGAATTAGTTTGGTAAATATCCATGAATTTAAAAGCGCAGGAGCTGTTGCTTTTGGCATCGGAAAAGCATTGGTTGATACCAAACAAAATCTTAGTGATGCTTACCTGCGAGCCATTGTGGTGAGCGCTCAAAAGTTTACTAGCGCTGTAAAATCATAATTGTATATTTATTGAAAATGTAGCCTTCATGCAATCTTTTTTTAGTGTTGATTGGGGAACTTCTGCTTTCCGTTTGCGGCTGATTGACGTAGTAAATAAAACAGTATTGGCTGAAATAAAAACCGATTACGGAATGGCTGCTGTTTCTGAGAAATGGAAGCAATTAAATCAGCCGGAAACAAACAGGATTCCATTTTATCAAGCTTATCTTTTTGGCGAGATAGATAAAATAAAAGCAAGCCTAAATGATTCATTAAGCAATACAACCTTTATTATGCTGTCCGGTATGGTATCTTCCAGTATTGGAATGCAGGAACTGCTTTATAAAGAATTGCCCTTTCGTTGCGATGGCTCGGATTTATTATTACACACAATCATGACAGAGTATAAAAATGTATCCTATAATTTGATCATTATCTCAGGTGTAAAATCTAATACCGATGTAATGCGGGGCGAAGAAACAATATTGGTGGGCTGTGATATTATAGATGACGACAGGAAGCAACTCTTCATTTTGCCGGGAACACATTCCAAACATATCATTGTAAATAATGGATATGCACAAAGTATTGCCACCTATATTACCGGCGAACTATTTGATTTGCTTTCGAATAAAAGTATCTTGTCATCAGCGTTGGAAAAAAATAGCCAGGGCGAAATTGCT
>JBGSIG010000090.1:0-1930 GCA_041742655.1 Ferruginibacter sp.
CCGACGATTTCTTTCTTGCTCCACTTACCTGGAGCTGGCTTTAACGACAGTTCTTTTTCTGACAACCTTGAAAACTTAACGAAGTATTCAGCAACTATCGAATTTAAAGCTGTAACTATATCCTGCATATTTTACCAAAAATTAAAATACCTCAATAAAGACTTTGACAAACTTCCACCGCCCTCTTTTTTCTTTAAAAATTTCAACAGCTTGCTTTGTTTTATTTTCATAAAGCGTTCATACAATTTAGAGTGCTGCTTAAAATCTTCTTTCGTTTCTTCAGGTTCAAAATGATCAGCAGGATCGTACAACATTGCAGTACACATACAGTTCTTCCTTTCCTTACTCATTAGGATATCATAGTTGACGCAGCTCTTGCAACCAGCCCAAAATTCTTCGTCGTTTGTCAGTTCAGAATAAGTAACCGGTTCGTAGCCAAGGTCGCTGTTTATTTTCATTACGGCAAGCCCGGTAGTTAACCCAAATATTTTTGACTGAGGATACTTTTCCTTCGACAAATTAAATATCCTGCGCTTTATTTGTTTGGCAACGCCACTCTTTCTGTATTCGGGTGCTACAATGAGGCCACTATTCGCAACGTACTGATCGTGCCCCCATACTTCAATATAACAAAAGCCTACCCATTCACCATCTTTTGTAAGGGCGATAACAGCTTTGCCTTCATTAATTTTCTTTTCGATGTATTCCGGTGAACGTTTCGCTATTCCTGTACCTCTTGCTTGCGCAGAAGAAGCCATTTCGTCTGTAATGGCTACTGCGTAGTGACTGTCGCCAGATGTGGCAACTCTAACTATAATGTTGTTCGTTTCCAATTGTATCAAATTGAAATAGATGGATAAATAAAAATTTGTAAGAACCTGTTTTTGGAGATTTTTTCACTGACAGGGGCAGGTTTTAATTGCTCGTCCTATCAGCACCCAGGTCGGCGTCGGGGGCTAAGTACCAATGCATTTACAGCGGGAGTTAATTCCGCAGCAGGGGTATTTGTGTGGCTGATATGATTTGTTTTGCTGTTCACTTTTTGATTTTATTAATCAACAGGTGCAAATGTATAACAATTTATAAATAAAAGATGCTAAAATTTATAAAAAAAATAATAAGGTAACATTATCGAAAGAAATACGGCAACAAATAAAAGCAAGAGAATTTATTAAAGCAGCCTCCGAAAGAAATGATGACGGCAGAAATTAATTTTTAGTTTACAAAATCTTTCAGTTCCTCCGCGATTTTTCTATCATTGCTTAAACGTGGCACTTTATTCTGTCCACCCAATTTGCCCACGCTTTTCATGTATTCGATAAACCCATTTTTTTTAATGGGGGCTATTTTTAAACGTTGTAAAATATTCCCCCCAACAAGATCATCGTAGTATACATTTCTCGTACGCAGGTTATCATCAACTTTCTGCGCAAAGGCCGACAGGTCTAGAGGAGCGTTTTCAAATTCCACAAACCATTCATGAAAGCTTTTGCCTCCGTCATTAGCAATCATTGGGGCCACCGTAAATTCGGTAATTTGCACATGCTCCTCGTTGGCAGCTTTCATCAAGGCGGCCTCCACTTCTTCACCAATTACATGTTCACCAAATGCACTGATAAAATGTTTTGTTCTACCGGTAACCACTATACGATATGGACTGGTGGAAACAAACTTAATGGTATCGCCTATATTATAAGCCCACAAGCCGGCGTTGCTGCTAATGATGAGGCAGTAATTCTCTCCTGCTTTTACGTCCTTTAGCGTAAGCCTGGTTGGGTTTTTAGAAAAAATCTCCCCGGCGGGAACAAATTCAAAAAATATTCCACTGTCTGTATTCAATAATAAACCTTCAGCTTCCTGCGAATCCTGGAAGGCAAAGAAACCTTCACTTGCAGGGTATAATTCAATGCAATCAACTTTACGTCCAACG
>JBGSIG010000091.1:0-16613 GCA_041742655.1 Ferruginibacter sp.
TTTTTGATGCTTTCCATTAGTGTGTTGTTAGGTATTGTAGTTACCCATCTTATGCGCCTGGTTATTATAGAGTATAAAATATTGGAGAAGCCTTTGCAAACGCAAATTATTTCTTTTATTTTACTAACACTTGCATTTGCAGTAGTATATGCAGTAGCCGATGTTGCTGTAGAAAAAATACTCAATCTCAGAGATACAGGCGGTCCTAAACTTTCGCTCGCAAATGAAATAGCACGTACTGCAATAAACAATTTTTTCTTGTTGTTTATGTGGAATTCTATCTACTACTCTTATCACTATATAGAGCGTAACAGGCGCCAGGAAGTAGATACATTAAAATTGCAGTCCGTTGTAAAAGAGCTTGAACTCAAAACAATTAAATCGCATATAAACCCTCATTTTATTTTTAATGCGCTTAATAGTATCAGGGCAATGGTAGATGAAAACCCTTCCCGTGCCCGAACAGCTATTACTGAATTAAGCAACATTTTACGTAGCAGTATGCAGGCCGAAAAATTAGAAACGGTACCTTTAGAAAGAGAATTAAATATTGTAAAAGACTACCTGGCTTTGGAGAAAATGCGTTTTGAAGAGCGGTTAATGATTGAAATGGATATTGATGAAGATACATTGGGGCAGCCAATACCTCCAATGATGTTACAAACATTAGTAGAAAATGCCATTAAACACGGTATCAGTAAAAGAATAAATGGTGGCACTGTAAAAGTTATTTCCGGCTTTGTGAATAATCAACACGAGCTTGTGGTACAAAATTCGGGGCAGCTTAACAGTAATGTAAACGAAGAAGGTTTTGGAGTAAAGAGTACACAATACAGGCTTAATTTATTATACCAGGGAAAAGCTACTTTTGAAATAAAAAATGTAAATTTAGATATGGTACAATCCAGGATTACAATGCCTGTAGCTGTTATTGCTACTATCCCTGCTATTTAATAAAATTAACCACCACATATGCCCAGAGCAATAATTATTGATGACGAACGCTTAGCCAGAAACGAATTAAAGAAATTACTCCTTGAATTTCCTGATGTAGAGGTTATTGATGAGGCGGCCAACGCTGAAGAAGGCATTGAAAAAATTGATGCACTTGGCCCGGACCTTATTTTTTTAGATATTCAAATGCCCGGAAAAACGGGGTTCGATATGCTTGTTGAGCTGGATAAAGCTCCACATGTAATTTTTACTACCGCCTATGATGAGTATGCGTTGAAAGCATTTGAGGTAAATGCCCTTGATTACCTGATGAAACCGATTGAGCCAAAAAGGCTCGCTGATGCAATACAAAAATTAAAACTGGCGGAAGAAAAAGAACTGGCGGCCCAACAAGCATTTAGCCGCGGCCTGCTCACAGAAAACGACCAGGTTTTTGTAAAAGATGGAGAGCGTTGCTGGTTTGTAAAATTATCGGAGGTTCGCTTGTTTGAAAGTGTTGGCAATTACGCCAAAGTATTTTTTGCAGGAAATAAACCACTTATCTTAAAATCATTGAATGCGCTGGAGGAACGACTAGATGAAAAAGTGTTTTTCAGAGCAAACAGAAAACACATTGTAAACATGCGCATGATTGATAAAATTGAGCCTTATTTTAATGGTGGCCTATTGTTGGTACTAAAAGGCGGTGAAAAAGTAGAAGTAAGCAGAAGACAGGCGGTGAAGTTTAAAGAAATGATGAGTTTGTAACCATTAGTGATGTTATAGCTTAAGGCAATTTTAAAATTTAAGAAACTTTAAAACCAACACTGTGTACAGCCGCAGCCATATCTTTAATAAGCGAGGCATCTTTTTCAATGGCATTGCCAACTACAATTAAATCTGCCCCTGCTTTGCAATTGACATAGGCTTTTTCCGGATCGGTAATTCCACCACCGATTATTAATGGCACATCAATAACCTGTGCCACTTTTTCAATCATACTTTCATTGATCGGCCGTTTTGCGCCACTGCCCGCATCCATATAAATCAGGCTCATCCCCAACATTTCGCCTGCCATAGCAGTGCATACAGCTATTTCATTTTTATCTGCTGGTATCGGGCTTGCATTTGAAATATACGAAACAGTAGTAGGTGCGCCGCCGTCAATTACCATATAGCCGGTAGACATTATCTCGAGGCCACTTTTTTTAACTACAGGGGCTGATACTACGTGTTGGCCAATTAATAACTCTGGGTTTCGGCCACTTATTAAAGAAAGATATAATAAAGCATCTGCATATTTACTTACCTGCGACGGACTGCCTGGAAATAATATGGTTGGTATTCCGCAATTTTTTTTGATTATTTGTAGGCATTCATCTAAATAACTTGAGATTACCAGGCTGCCACCAACTAAAAAATAATCTACCCTGGCATTAACTGCCAGCTCCACAATTTGGTGCAAAATGTCATCATTGACTTTATCTGGGTCAATTAATACAGCAAATGATTTTTTGCCCTGCCGCTTGCGATCTTGCAATGATTGATTTATACCTTTTAACATCAACTCTTTATTGTTATTTGCAAATGTAAAATTTTTAGCCCTAATAAATTAAAGATAGGCAAATGAATGCCTTAACTTATCAATCATTAAAGGAAATTGGGTAAATTTGAAGATGGACATTTTGGGTAGAAATTAATTTAATGCCCCACACTAACAACAAAAGAATTAGAAACAAAAATAATATAAACTGGCCAGCGTTAATTAAAAAAGCTTTTGTTCGTAAGTAATCAGGAAGTAAATAAAATTTATGAAATTAAATTGTACCCTATGAGATTGATTTCCATTTTTTGTTTATCATTTTTTTTGATAAGTCAGTTATTCTTTATAGGCGCAAGCGCACAACTTAACAGCCAACCAAATACTATCATAAAAATCACTTTCTTGCATACAATAAACAATCAGCCGTTGGTATTGGATTCAACCGCATACACCAATTGCTGGAACGAAACTTTTACCCTCAGCAGATTGAGTTATTATGTTAGTAATATTTGCCTGCAAACAACAGATAAAAAAGTTATAAAAGAAAAAAATAGCTATCATTTAATTAATGATGAGGACAGTGCTTCCAGGAGTTTCTCTTTTAATATACCCCCCAGTCAATACAATTCCCTTAGTTTTTTAATTGGAGTAGATAGCCTCAAAAACGTTAGTGGCGCACAAACAGGCGCATTGGATCCTTTAAATGGCATGTTTTGGACATGGAACTCAGGATATATTATGTTTAAAATGGAAGGCAATTCTCCCCAATCTTCTATCGTTAATAATAAAATTGAATACCACATCGGTGGTTTTTCGGGCGTAAATAATTCATTGAGAAATATTCAATTGAATTTGGGCGACAACGGGGTTTCATTAATTAAAGGCAGCATTACTGAAATAATAATACGAGCAGATTTGGATAAAATATGGAATGCACAGCATGATCTTAAAATTACCACTACTGCTGTTTGTACAACAATGGGGGCATTAGCGGCAGGCATTGCTGATAATTATTCAAAAGCTTTTGAAATAATAAAAATTATCCAGGAATAATCGTTGCATTGATACAATTTTGAAGATAAAAATTACCATACTACTATTATTGATTATAACAATAGCCACTGCTTTTATATATGAGCAGCCTCCGCATAAACTTACTTATTTAAAATTAATAATTCCAAAAGGTTGGCCAAAACCTTCCTCCGATATTTTCGCTTCCAATCCACTGACGGAAGAAGGATTTCAATTAGGCCGAAAATTATTTTATGATGGCAGGTTAAGTAAAGATGGCAATTTTCCATGTGCCAGTTGTCATCAGCAATTTGCTGCTTTTACAAGTTATGCCCATGATTTTAGCCATGGTTTTAATAATACGCTTACAACAAGAAACGCACCTGGCCTGTTTAATTTGGCATGGATGAAAGAAATGCATTGGGATGGAGGTATTAATCATTTAGAGGTTCAACCGTTATCTCCACTTACTTCTGATAACGAGATGGCAGAGACAATCCCTGATATTTTGAAAAAATTAAATGAAGACACTACTTATGTCAGGTTGTTTAAAGCGGCCTTTAAAGATGGGATCATCAATAGCCAGCACCTGCTTAAAGCGCTGGCCCAGTTTACCGGCAGCATACAATCTTACAACAGTAAATATGATAAAGTAAAACGCGGGCAAGATACTTTTACAATTAGCGAAAAACTAGGGTACCAGGTTTTCCTGGCTAATTGCAATAGTTGCCATAAGGAACCATTATTTACCGATAATTCATTCCGTAACAACGGGCTTATTATAGACGAACGATTACAGGATAAAGGCAGGATGGCTATTACTGGTAACCCTGCTGATTTATTTAAATTTAAAGTGCCCAGTTTGCGAAATTGTACTGTTACACTTCCGTATATGCACGATGGAAGAATGTATAGTATCAGCAAAGTAATAGAGCACTACCGAACGGGCATTGATACTACGAAAACAACCCTCGATCCGCTTCTCAAAAAAAGGCTCACTATTTCGAAACAGGAGAAAGCCGACTTGTATTCCTTCTTACTTACGCTAAAAGACGATGAGCTTTTACACAACCCAAGATACCAGGAGCCGGGGTACGTTCGCAAGCTGTCTATCGATAATCACTGAGTTTGAGAAACACCAAACTTAAATTAATGGAATACGCAAAGAAATAGTAAACTTGTAGTTCCATTGAATCAGCATACTTTTAAACAACTTACATGTCAATCCACCAAAAAGTGTTAACATCCGATATCACCCCTGCCGCTAATAAGAATATTTTTAAACCGGACAACCAACATTGGGATGGAGTTCCCAAAATCAATATTTACCTGCTAAGGTTAATGTTTATTTTAATAATTATTTTTCTTGGGAAGGATTCGTGGACATACATACTTACTTTCAAAGGTGCATGGAATGCTACAGATGCAATGGCCTGGTGTATTTGGGCATCCTACTCTGTTTTGGCCATATTAGGAATCTTGCATCCGCTAAAAATGCTGCCGATAGTGATGTTAGAAATACTCTACAAAATATTTTGGTTGGTGTTGGTTGCGTTGCCTTTATGGAAATCAAATCAATTAGCCGGCTCCCCCGCTGAAGGAATGGCCAATGCTTTTTTATGGGTGCCGCTTCCCATTATAGCGATGCCGTGGCGGTATTTTTTTAAGAAGTATATTTTACCATCAAAAAAGATCTGACTGGTTTGAACTTCTCAGGATTTTGCTAAATTTAATTATGGACATTACTCAAGAAATAAAATTTAAAACAGCCCGCAGCGGTGGTAAAGGCGGACAAAATGTGAACAAGGTTGAAACCATGGTTGAAGGCTATTGGAATATTGCTGCTTCCAGTCTATTGGATGAAGCACAGAAAAAAATACTTGCCATTAAACTAATCAATAAAATAAATGCAGATGGCAACCTACTTGTAAAAAGCCAGGCCGAAAGAAGTCAATTGGGAAACAAATTGCTGGTAATTAAAAAAATGAACGCCCTGGTTACAAAAGCGTTGATTGTTGCTAAAAAAAGAAAGCCTACCAAACCCGGTAAAGCTGCAAAAGAAAGAAGAATTGATACCAAGAAAAAGGCGGGTGAGATAAAGCAAAACCGGAAGAAAATAATTATTGATTAAATCAACTGAAAGAAATTCTAATAAGCATATTTTTCGCAGCGTATGTTTTCTTAAACTTTTGAAGCAATCATAAATTTTTAAATCCTTCCACATTACTACTAATGATTGGGATCTCCTTTTACACAGCGATAAATAAACCAACCAAATGAAATGAAAGACGGTATCCCCAACAAAGTTGGAAGGTGTTTCCTAAAGTCACTCATTGTTACTTTTTTATCAAGAAGTGATTTATCAATAAATACATTATTAAGTCCAAATGCAAATAAAGCCGTTGTCCAGCTAAGGAATAATACCGGAAAAAGTGCGCCTGGGCCTACGCTCAGCTTATTCCATTTAAACACGCCGTAAGTATTCGACAACAGGGCAATAATGCATAATAAACTAATCGAACTTATGCTTAACCAAAAAGAGGATTTCCAAATTTTCATAGGCGTTGAGCGGATGATGGATAGGTTAAAAATTTCAATGGCAAGTATTGCATTGCAACAATAATAAACGGGGTTACATTATTCAATATTGCATATGTTACTCCTTAGAGGCTTGCATTTTATACTTTAGCTTGTTCTTTCAAAATTATTAAGTATTTCAAGCAATTTTATACGACAGTGTTTTCCGAAAGGTTTACGCATTTTAAACATGAACAAAGAAAATTAACCATGATTTGAATACAATATTCATTTCGTAAATATAAAATAACGTGTACTTACATAAGCAATGCTTTGATGAAGGTAACAAATAAAAGGTATGGAATACGCCAGCAATATTTGGCAATAAAATAACGCCGCAATTATTGATATGTATTACAATAAGGCGAAAATTAAAATTTATACAAGTAAATTTGTCTCTAAACAATTTTTGATTGAGTAGCATTAAAAAATTAGCCGGGCAAACAATGTGGTACGGCCTTAGTTCTATCGCCGCCAGACTTATCAATTACCTTCTTACTCCATATCTTACTTATTCTGCCGTTATCAAAACTTCTGATTTTGGTAAAATGGCATTAATTTATTCAGCAATTCCCATATTAAATGTCATTTTCACTTATGGGTTCGAGACCGCTTATTTTCGTTTTTCTAAAGATGAAAATAAAACCAGCATTTACAACACGGCATTTTTGTCCCTGCTAATTTCAACCATTTTATTTACTGCTTTGCTATGGCTTAACCAGGAAAATTTTGGGAATATTATTGGATTGAGTAATTATCCGCAAATAATTCAACTGGGTATTTTGATTGTTTCGTTTGACACTTTAAGCACCATCCCTTTTGCTAGGCTTCGGCAACAGGGCAGGCCGGTAAAGTTTGCTTTTGTAAAAATAAGCGGTATAATAATTAATGTTTTTTTTACGTGGTTTTTTATCAGCTACTGTACCCAGTCGGCACAAAAAGATCCCAATAGCTGGGTCACCCTGTTTTTTGATTTAAAAACAAATCCGATTGTGTACGTGGTGTTGGCCAATTTGATTCAGGCAGTAGTTACCTTATTATTTTTATCATCAGAAATTGCAGCAGTACGCTTTAAGTTTGACGTAAAACTGTGGAAACAAATGATGTTGTACGCATTGCCTCTAATCATTGTAGGTATGGGTGGAATGATTAATGAAACTTTTGACCGTTTGATGTTGCAGTGGTGGCTGCCAGGCAATACGGTTAGCAAAGAATCGCAGGTTGGTATTTACAGCGCCTGTTATAAACTATCAATTTTAATCACCTTATTTATACAGGCTTTTAGAATGGGTGCAGAGCCCTTCTTTTTTAAGCAGGCCGAAGGGCAAAACCCGCAACGTATTTTTGCAAGGGTAATGAAATTTTTTGTGATCATCATTTGCCTGATGTTCCTGGTAGTAAGCCTGTTTTTACCAATATGGAAAAATTTTATAGGGCCTAAATATTGGGCTGGCTTATCGGTAGTACCCATATTATTGCTCGCCAATATGTTCATTGGCATTTATTACAATTTAAGTGTGTGGTACAAATTAAGTAACAAAACTTCTGCGGGTGCGTGGATCACAATCGGAGGTGCCGTTATTACTACTGTTATTAATTTTCTATTTATACCAACTTATGGATACATGGCCTGCGCCTGGGCAACTTTTCTGTGTTACGGAAGTATGATGGTTGCTTCATTCATTTGGGGGCAAAAAGAATACAGGATACCATACCCATGGAAAAAACTGGTGGCTTATATCGTGATAGTAGTATTATTGTTTTTTGCACACAAAGGTATTACAACTATTTGGCCCAATACTGCTTTTAGCTTAACCGCCGGTGTGGTACTAACAACTTGTTATCTTTGGTTTATAGGAAATGTAGAAAAAAAGGAACTGCCACAACTGCCACTTGTTGGGAAATTTTTTAAGAAATAGAAACGTCTTTCTGTATTTCTTTACAGGCATGTCGATGGTTTTAATTTGTCGGCAAACAAAACATATATCTACATGCGTAAAATTGTAAGTTATTTTCATCACCTGCTAAAGTTTTTGCTCACCAGGCCGGTAACCTGGCTGGCAGAAAAAGTTTCCTCTTCTCCTAAAAAAGAAAGTGTGATGAGCTCGCTCTCAAACTTGTATTCAGAGTCGGTTGACCAGCCGGGAAAAAAGAGTGGCAGCATGTTTAATTTCGATCCACGGCAACAATCAGTTATCATATTTTCCGACCAGCATAAAGGCACAAGGAATGGAGCAGATGATTTTACTTTTAACGCTGACAATTACAGCGCCGCACTAGACTACTATCATCAAAACGATTTTTACTATGTAAACCTCGGCGATAGCGAAGAGCTTTGGGAAAACAATATTTTTAGCGTTATTAAACACAACGCTGATATCTTTAAAAAAGAAAAATTATTTGTACATGCCAATAAATACTGTAAAATAATTGGCAATCATGATTTATATTGGAAGAACGACCCATTTGCCGGAGTGCAGATAAAAAAAATCTATGACAAAGAAATAAAAATTTTTGAAGGCATTGTTCTCAGGGTACATTTGAATGAAAAAATTATAGATATTTTTTGTACACATGGCCACCAGGGAGATGCCCAGAGCGATGGCAACTGGTTTAGTAAATGGTTCGTAAGTTATATCTGGGGGCCGCTTCAGGCTTTTTTAGATATCAATATAAACAGCACTTCCTGCAGTGACGAAAATAAAACATTGCACAACCAAATGATGTACGAATGGAGTATAGCCCAAAAAAATGTTGTGCTGATTACCGGCCATACTCACCAACCGGTTTTCAATTCGCTTACTCACCTGGAAAGATTATATCTGCAATTAGAAGACGCACAGGAAATTAAAGATGCCGTGGCAATTGAAAAAATAGAAAATGAAATACCGATACGGAGAAGACAATACGATTTTGTAAATAACTCTTTCAGAAATATGAAGCCCAGTTATTTTAATACCGGGTGTTGCTGTTTTAAGGGCGGCAGTATTACCGGTATAGAAATTTCAGGCAATTTCATCCGCTTAATAATATGGTCTAAAGTAGATGGAATTCCAACAAGGTCCATAGCCGAAGAAGTTTCGCTATTATCGCTCTATGATAAAATCTGATTGCTTTTTTGTTGCATTTTTAGTAAACTTTTTTTGCTGAGAATGATTATATATATTCAAGTTCAATCAAGTTTCTAAAAATTATATTTAAAAAATATGTCTTTACTTTTTCAACCGTTAAATATCAGGGGTGTTACATTAAAAAACAGGATAGTTGTTTCGCCCATGTGCCAATACTCCAGTACTGATGGATTTGCAGCAGACTGGCACCTTGTACATTTGGGCAGCCGTGCCGTTGGTGGTGCAGGATTAATTATTACAGAAGCTACATCAGTTTCTCCGGAGGGAAGGATATCGCCTGGCGATTTGGGCATTTGGAAAGACGAGCATATTGATTTCCTAAAACGTATTACAACTTTTATAGAACTACAGGGTGCTGTACCCGGCATACAATTGGCACATGCAGGCCGAAAAGCCAGTCATCACGTGCCTTGGAGTGGACATAAATCCTTAACCAAAGATGAAGGTGCATGGCAAACAATAGCGCCGAGCGCTGTACCGCATACACCTGGCGAACCAACACCGAAGGAAATGAATGTTCTGGATATTGAAAAGCTGAGAAAAGATTTTATGGATGCTTGCAAACGGGGCTTACTGGCCGGTTTTAAAGTTTTTGAAATACATGCTGCACATGGCTATTTGCTTAACCAATTTTTATCACCGCTTAGCAACTTTCGCACGGATGAGTATGGCGGTAACTTTGAAAACAGGATAAGGATATTGCTTCAGATTGTATCAGATACCAGGAAGTTAATCGGTGAAACATTTCCATTGTTTGTTCGTGTATCCGCGACTGACTGGGTGCCGGGTGGCTGGACAGAAGATGACTCTGTTGAACTTGCTAAAATTTTAAAACATGCAGGTGTCGATTTAATCGATTGTTCTTCCGGCGGCAATTCTCCCGACCAAAAAATTCCGGTTGGGGCGATGTACCAGGTACCTTTTGCCAGCAAAATAAAAAATGTAACAGGTATATTAACTGGCGCTGTCGGCTTAATTACCAAAACGGAAGAAGCTGAACAAATACTAAATAATCAACAGGCTGATTTAATTATTTTGGCCCGTCAATTTTTACGTGACCCATATTTTCCATTGCATGCCGCAAAAGAATTGGGCAACGATGTAACATGGCCGGTGCAATACGATAGGGCAAAAAGATAAATCGGTAAAAGACAAAGAAGCCTGTGTAAAACACAGGCTTCTAAAATAATCATTGTCACTCCCTCTCTTTTATCCTCTCTCGAAATCCTCTATCAATTCAACTTCGCCGTTGCTTACCCTCAAAGTTTTAATGGAATCTGCGTCGCCAATGTGAACGATGTAAACCGTATTAAATCCAGGCATATCTATCTTTTCCATTCCGGAAATATAATAGTTGTAATAACTTTCCTTCACAATATCCATCACGTCTTTTAAAAGGCTGTTAGCGGTATGACGCTGAATTGTGTAAACCCATTTGCCGTTTTTATCGTAGGCAGATGTTACTTTATTTCCGTTCACCTCAGAGTACAGAAAAAACCCGTCTGTAGGCAAGGTGAACACCGCATTTGCTGATTTTTTATTTGCTCCACTTTTGCCTTTCACGTGCTTTTCTGTTGCTGTAAATTTTGCATTGCTAACCGGGCTTTTATCGGCAGCGTAAGTTGTTGTTCCAATAGCGATGGTTACTACACCAAGAGCGATTGATAAAATTTTCTTTTTCATTTTCTAAAATTTTAAATGTTATAATAATTTTTTAATTGAAGGCTCTGCTATTTTTAAGTTTGCTTTCATTGCAGAACAAAAGTAAGCTTACCAAATCGTTACTGTTTTGTAAATGAGACGAACCGGTAGATTGCTGCTACCAACGCGAAAAAAATTTCTAAATATCATCACGGAGTATCCAGAAAAATTGGAGTTTGTGATAAGCGGCTAAATAATGATCATGTTTAAGAATAATTTTAAACCATGGAAAAATTTCATAAAAAAAAGCCACGGCTATACGGCAGTGTACAATTTCGGAGCCTATCAAAGCTAGCAATCGGCACATTGAATATTAAGCATTTTAAAATAGCTTTCTGTCTGTTAACAACAACCATTTTTGCGCAAAAAATTACAGAGGCCCAGCAATATGATTGTAATTTTAAACCTCCGGTTATTACTATAGATTTCGGATCCGCTAACAACAAAAAAGCTGTTGATCTTTTATCACTAAAAAATTACAGCTATGTGAACGACCGGTGCCCTGGCGATGGACAGTACAGTTTTGCCAGCCGCACCGAAGGCTGCTTTGGAAACAACTGGAATATTCTTGCGGAAGACCATACACCCAATGATATCAATGGCAGGATGATGGTAATAAACGCTTCTGAAGAGCCGGGCACATTTTTTTTGAATTATATATCCGGACTTAAGCAGGGAGCCACTTACGAATTTTCTGCATGGCTTATGAATATTTGCTGGGGCAATAATGGCTGTACACCAACCTCGCCTCAGATTATAATTTCGCTTTCGTCGGGTACAAATTTAATTGCCTCATTTGAAACCGGCGCACTACCTCCTTCACATGAAGTAAAATGGAAAAGATATTATGGAATGTTTACTGTACCCCCCGGCGCAATAGTAGTAGCAATAAAAATGGATAATATTGTAGAAGGTGGTTGTGGTAGTGATTTTGTTGTGGACGATATTTTGATAAAAGAATGTACGATGCAAATGCCTGTGGTAGTTGCGCCAACTGCTGCTGAAACCACCGGCAATACCAAGCATAACCCGCCCGGCAGAAACAATAATAAGACAAGACCAACAACCACCGTGCTTAAGAAAAACAATGCCGTGATTGTAAATGCACCGTTAGAAAATAAACCGGCAACAGCCCCTGGTGTTGAGATGCAAAAATTTTCAACGATGCCCATACCAACTATTATTGCAACAAGAGATAACCCTTTGATAAAACATATTGAAACAGCCGAATCAGAATTACTGATAGAGTTGTACGATAATGGAGAAATTGATGGCGATACCGTAACCATTTATCATAACAACCAGTTGTTGGTGTCACAAGCCGGTATTTCTGCAAAGCCGGTAACAGTAAAAATAAAAGTGGATAAAGAACACCCTCACCACGAGCTCATTATGGTGGCAGATAACCTTGGTTTGATACCGCCCAATACATCACTGATGGTACTAACGACTAACAACAAACGCTACGAAGTTTTTATATCCTCGTCAGAACAAAAAAATGCCAAAATCGTGATTGATTTAAAAGAGCCATAGTTGTGAATGGGCAATGGTGAAATTTTACTTTTCAAGAATTTCACTGATGTGAATATTTTTGAGAGTTCTACAGTTCCAGCATTTTATTTTTTATAGTTTGTTTGTCTGTTTGTGTTTTGGCTAATGAGTAGGCCATTTGAAAATTTGCTTTTGCCTTGCTGTTGTCTATCTCCTTATAAAGTTCGCCCAACAAGGTAAAGTAGTAATGGTTGGTTGTCAATTGCAGCTTTTCTGCTTCTTTTATAGCAGCTTGCTTTCCCGCAGTTTTCGATAGTGCAAAAGTTCTGTTGAGCGCAGCAATGGGTGAATATTCAATTTGTAGTAATTGATTGTACAACTGCAAGATGCTTTCCCATTTATCCTTGCTGTCGGCTTTGATAGTATGCCAGTAAGCAATACTCGCTTCCAGGTGATATTTTGAAATTGTATTTCCCTTTGCTGCCTGGCTAAGAAAATAGATGCCTTTTGAGATAAGTTCATGATTCCACAAAGCTTCGTCCTGGTGCTGGTACAAAATAATTTCTCCATTGGCATTTTTTCTTGCAGCAAACCGGGAAGAGTGAAAACACATTAGGGAGAAAAGCGCATTTACAGCGGGGTGGTTGGTTAATTCATTTTCAATGAGCAGGTAGGTTAACCGCATCGCTTCCAGGCACAGGTCTTCCCTTAACACTGCATCCTGGCTTTCGGAGTAGTACCCTTCATTGTAAAGCAAATACAACGTAGTTAGCACGGTTCCCAATCTTTCCTCTATTGCTTTTGGAAGCGGATATTCAATAGTTGCATTATCTGATCTCAGCTTTTCCCTTGCTCTATAAAGACGCTTGTTAATCGCCTCCTTATTGGTCAATAAGGCATTGGCAATTTCCTCAATACCAAAGCCGCAAAGTATGCGCAGTGATAAACCTATTTGCGCTTCTGTTGAAATAGCGGGGTGGCAAATGGCAAATAGCATTTGCAATTGGCTATCTGTAATATTCCTATCAGACAAATCAATGGCGGGCTCTTCGGAAGTCTCCGTTGCGTTTTTAAGCTGCGGTTGAATTTTCTTAAAAAAAATATCATTCCTCTTAAAATAATTTTTCGCTTTATTTTTTGCAACTGCATACAACCAGGCTTGTGGATTTTCGGGAGCCTCGTTATAAGCCCAGGTTTCCAATGCCGATATAAATGCTTCGCTGGCAATATCCTCAGCAAGCTGCATATGTTGTATACCAAAATGCTTACAAAGTACCGTAGTTATTTTGCTGAACTCTGTCCTGAATAAATGCGGTATTAATTGTTGCTGCTCCATAAGTAAAAGGCTCCTGTTAAAAACAGGAGCCATAAAATATTTAGTGAATGCCGTCTGACCTGGAAATTTTTCTCACTTCCACACTATTACCGTCTCCCTGCAATACCGGGCTGCCCTTAGCAAATTCAACCGCTTCTTCTACGGAAGTGGCCTTAACAATAATGTACCCGCCAATTGTTTCTTTTATTTCACCGAATGGGCCATTGGTGACCACATTATTTGGCCAAACTACCTTAGCATCGTCAAAAGGAAGCCCATTGCCACCGGTGAATTTGTTTTGGGCGGCAATACCGCCTATCCAATCCATTGTTTGCTTCATCCAAATTTGTATTTGTTCCGGGGAAGCAATTTTGCTTCCATCCTGGTGCCTGAAAATCAAAATAAATTCATTCATTTTTTTAAGTTTTTTAATCGTTTGCCCATCAGCAAACGGAATTATTAAAAGTTGTTCAACATCTTAAGAACAACTGAACTATTCTATATTGGACATATCAGAAGCAAATATCTTATTTTTATAAAATTCATTGCTAAATGATAACTTTAACCAGCTGAAATAATCACAACATTGAATTGTGGGCTTAACAAAAATTATATAGAAATACCAGCACAAGTCATCTGCTCGAAAGTGTTTAAAAAATAAGTTTTTATGAAGTGTAATATAACACCTGGCCAAAAGACATATATCAAAATCAGCTTTTCACTAATCGGCCTGCTATTTTCGGCGCAGTTATTTTCTCAGGAAATTGTTGATAGCTCAAAACAAAAAATAGATTCGTTAAGCATTTCAAAATTTAATGCCGACTCGGTAAAAAAATATTTTAAAGCATCCGATACCCTAATTGCATTTCAACTTGCTAAAATAGAGGCTTATACCTTACAGGTGAATAAAATAAATAGTTCGCTCAGACGAGGCTTCGACACTTCTTCGATAAGTAATGGAATATCACAAACAGATTCCATTATTTCCATAGCAAAAACAAATTTAACCGGATTTAGGGGCCATACCAGTCTGAAAATATTATTTAGCACGAAAAGACTTTTAGGGCAAAACCAGAATGTTCTTGCACGCTGGCAGGATAGGCTTTCATTATATAACAATAACCTGAATACAGTAAAGGAGCAAATGAATCTAATTCGTAAAGATTCCAATTTATTGATAATGCCAAATGATAGCCTGCTTTTTGTTGAATATGTAAAAAAATTAAAACCGCTTGGTCTAAAAATTGACCTGGTAGATTCTTCCACTATAGCACAATTAAAAGCATTGGGAGTTTTACAAAATAAAGTATCCAGCAATTACCTGGCTACGTCCGATTTGCTGGACGAAACAACCTACCAGATAAATAATTTTAGTGAACGGATTTTAGACAATGAATTTGGTTATATCTGGGACTATAAAAGTGATTCAACCTATACAAAAGATTTTAGAGTCGTAATTAAAAAATCTATCCGGGAGAGCAGCACGCTTTTTAAGTTCTATTTCGCCACAAACTGGCCGTCCCGCATAATCGTGATATTGATCGGCATATTTTTCTATTTCTGGATGAAAAATAATCTTAAGCGAATCAAACGACAAAGCGAGGCTCCCCAGATTGTCTTTTCAAAAGCAAATCACATTCCACGGCATTTGTTTATTTCTACAGTGGTATTTGCGCTAATGCTGATACCATACATTTACAATGGAGCCCCGCAGGCCTTTACCCAAACACTTTGGGCCATTCAGATAATTGCAATGGCCCTTTTGATACGCAACAAATTAGACTTTACTGTAGGAATACAAATACTATTTTTACTTCTGCTCTTTTTTACCACCGGTTTTACAAACCTTTTGATTGAAACTACCTATGCCGAAAGATGGATACAGTTTATGATCAGTATTTTTTCAATTGGCCTCGGCACGTGGCTTTCAATTTCAAAAAGGCAAATTCATTTTTTTCGGCCTGCCCTTTTTAAACCAATGGTAGTTATTTTCATAAGTATGAATGTGGCGGCCCTGGTATTAAATATATTGGGGCGGGTAACCCTGGCGAAGGTGTTAAATACAGGCGCTAACTACGGAGCAATAGAAGCGTTTAATCTTGTAGTGTTTGTTGAAATTACTATTGATGCCGTTTACCTTTCCATGGAAGCAAGAAAAAAAAGTCAGATACTTACTTCGTATTTTGAATTTAGAGGTATTGAGAATTGGTTGCGAAAGGGATTAGGCCTGTTTGCCGGATTTTTTTGGCTTGTAATATTTACACAAAGTCTGCATATCTATGACGCCATTTTTGGTAGTGTAATAGGATTTTTATCTGCACAGCAACATATCGGTAATATGACCTTTAGTTTTGGCAGCATAGCAATATTTGTTTTTGTTATTTGGATTTCGACTTTGTTATCAAAATTGGTTTCACTCATATTCAGTGACCGGGAAATTACTGCAAGTGGAGACACCATCAACAAATTAGGATCCTCTATATTGCTGGTTCGTTTGGGAATTTTAGCTTTAGGTGTAATTTTAGCATTTGGGGCTTCTGGCATTCCTTTGGATAAACTGACCATTGTGATAGGTGCATTGGGTGTGGGTATTGGTTTTGGTTTACAGGGTATTGTTAACAATCTTGTATCCGGTATCGTGTTGGCTTTTGAAAAGCCCATTCAAATTGGTGATATTATTGAAGTGGGAGACAGAAGCGGTACAGTAAAAGAAATTGGCATCCGCTCCAGCAAGCTCACCACGTATGATGGCTCGGAAGTGATAGTACCCAATGGCGATATGCTGTCGCAGCACCTCATAAACTGGACGAGGAATAATGATAACCGGAGGGTGCTAATACAGGTAGGAGTCGCTTACGGAACGGATATTAAACATGTAAAGGAAATAATTTTACAAATACTGGAAAGCAAT
>JBGSIG010000092.1:0-6596 GCA_041742655.1 Ferruginibacter sp.
GTACTGGTATCATGGAATATTGAAAAGATGACAAAGGAATTTTATTTCTTACTCATTTTACTTAGTCTTGGTGCGTATGGTTTTTTTATTTCACTCGATCTGTTTATTCTTTTCTTCTTCCTTGAAATTGCTGTGATACCAAAATATTTATTGATAGGTATTTGGGGCAGTGGTAAAAAAGAATATGCCGCCAATAAGCTGGCACTGATGTTAATGGGCGGCTCTGCATTGGTGTTAGTAGGTTTATTAGGCGTTTACTTTGGTGGTCCTGAAAGAAGTTTCGATTTATTGACCCTTTCTCAAATCCATATTCCTGTTGAAGTTCAGAAAATTTGTTTTCCGGTGCTGTTTGTTGGCTTTGGGGTGTTTACTGCGCTATTTCCTTTTCACACATGGGTGCCCGATGGCCATTCATCTGCGCCCACGGCGGGCTCAATGTTTCTCGCCGGTATATCCATGAAGCTGGGCGGGTATGGTTGTTTAAGGGTAGCAACTTATATCATGCCTGATGGAGCAAAAGAATACGCCAATATCATTATTGTGCTGTCTACCATCGCTATTTTGTATGGCGCCTTTGCCACTATGATGCAGAAGGATCTGAAATACATCAACGCATATTCTTCCGTTAGTCATTGTGGATTTGTTTTATTAGGTATTGGCATGCTAACCAAAACGGCCATGACCGGCGCAGTGATGCAAATGGTATCGCATGGTTTAATGACTGCTCTTTTCTTTGCTGTTATTGGAATGATTTACGAACGTACACAAACAAGACAGGTAAATGAAATGGGCGGGCTGATGAAAGTAATGCCTTTTATTACCACCGTATTGTTTATTGTTGGGCTATGCTCTCTAGGATTACCGGGGCTGAGTGGATTCGTTGCGGAAATGACCATCTTTATGGGGTCATGGCAAAACCCCGACGCATTTCATCGTGTCGCAACCATAGCTGCCTGTATGTCGATTGTTGTAACGGCAGTATATATTTTAAGAGCCATAGGTAAAACCGCCATGGGCCCGCTGAAAGAAGGGTATAAAAATTTAAGTGATGCAAAATGGAATGAAAAATTAGCGGCGATTATTTTAATTGCAGGAATTATAGCAATTGGCATTGCACCGTTCTGGTTGAATGATTTAATTAGCCCGGCTACTGAAATAATAATGCAGAAAATATCAGGGAAGTAGTTTACGAAGTAAAAGCAAACAATGGGAAATAAATATTGCGTATTTAAAAATATATGTTAAACGACTTTTTTATATTAATGAAATCCGAATTGGCGATTGCTTTCATCATCTTCCTGCTGCTATTTATTAAAGTTGGCGGCAGCATCAAAAATGAACAGTTACTATCCATCATACAATTTCTGTTGTTAGGTAATTTTATTGTAGGATTTTTCTTCAATCAAGCTGGTAGTTTATTTGGCGGGCAATTCATTACCAACGATTTGATGGTATTTCAAAAAAATATTTTGAGCCTGGGCATTTACCTTATCTCATTATTATTTTCAGGCTGGTTAAAAAATACCGAACATATGCCGGAGTTTTTTATGCTGGTGTTATCCGCAGTGCTGGGTATGTTCTTTATGATTTCAAGCGGTAGCTTTTTGATGTTCTTTTTATCACTGGAACTTTCTACCATTCCTGTTGCGGCTATGGCTAATTTTGATTTGAATAAAAAAATATCATCGGAAGGGGCTATGAAAATGATCCTGTCATCTGCTTTTTCATCTGGGATTTTGTTGTTCGGCATATCGTTAATTTATGGAACAACCGGAACAATCAGCTTTGCGGAAATACCGGCATTGCTTGATGGTAGTTCCCTGCAAATTCTGGCCTTTGTATTTTTATTTACAGCATTTGCGTTTAAGTTGTCAATCGTTCCTTTTCATTTGTGGACCGCAGATGTGTATGAAGGGGCACCTGTTGCAGTTACTTCTTTTTTATCAGTAATTTCAAAAGGCTCTATCGCGTTTATATTGCTCACTGCTTTGTATAAAGTGTTTGCACCCATGCAAGAGGTATGGTACAACATGGTAATGCTATTATCCATTATCACTATGATTGCAGGCAATCTTTTTGCATTAAGACAGCAAAATATAAAAAGGTTTCTCGCCTTTTCATCTATTGCGCAGGTGGGGTTTATATTAGTAGGCCTTAGCAGCTATTCAATAGATGGGGTAGCCTCCGTCGTTTATTTTGTGTTAATTTATGTATTCTCGAATTTGGCAGCGTTTGGCGTAGCGGGTGTGATATCGCAGCAAACAGGTAAAGAGCGTATCGACGACTACAAAGGATTATATCAAACCAATCCATTCATCAGTTGGATATTGGCGTTGGCCTTATTTTCATTGGCCGGCATTCCGCCTACAGCAGGCTTTTTTGGAAAATTATTTTTGATAACTGCGGGAGCATCTAACGGAAATTATTTTTTTATAACTGTTGCTGCATTGAATTTGGTTATTTCCCTGTATTATTACTTACGTGTTATAAGATCCGTTTTTATGGAAAAAAGTGATCAGCCAATTGAAAAAATATTTGTGGCACCGCCTGTAAAATTGGGATTGATTATTTGTGCAGCAGGTATTTTAACGGTTGGTTTATTAAGCTGGATATACGATTATATTATGGCGCTTACAATGTAATAAGGTGAATATGGCTATCAATAAAAATCATGAATTTGAAGAACTGGATGGTGTAAAATGCGGCATCGTGGAAAAGAATGTACTGCAGGAACGTGTACAGTTTTTAACGAAGCTGTTGGAGTATAATAAATTCACTGTGGTGGTAGTGCCTTCACCACCGCCAAAGGCTGCTGCTATTGCAAAACCTGTAGAAGGCGAAGAAGCCTTACCAGTTGAGGTAAAAGTTCCTGCAGAAACATTTACGGTAGGTGTTTCTGATTATACTTTTAATACAATCAATGCAATTTTTGGAAGATTACTTCATACTCCGGACGGGCATATTGTTACACTTGCTTACTGGCAACAAAAGGAAGCTGTGAGTCATGATGAAGTGCCGTATTTTGAAAAAAATAGTTAGCAAATCAACTATTTCAATTTGTATGCTAATAAACTTATTAATCTTTTATCTTAAAGCTTTATTTGGCGCTTAATTGCGTTGCAATAATTTGCCTCGCCTAAAACCAATACGTTGTTTTTTTCTATTATTTTATGGGTCGGCCTGATCTTTATTCAATACCGCAATAAATTTTAAAAATTATAACCAAAACTTACCGCGGCAGAGGGCGTTATAAAGCCGCTGCTAATGATGGGCGTAAAACCAATGCGCCAGCTAAAACCGCCATCTTTTGGCTGCCTTCTGTACATAAAACAAAAGGTTCCATAAATTGAAGAATACACCGGATCAGAGCCATTATAATTGTTGTCAAAAAGATTTAGTTTTTGGCCTGTAAAAGTTACACCTGCCCCAACTTCAAAAGTATGTGCCGAATTATCTTTGCCAAATAGATAATTCAATTGAAAGGGAAAAGTAGCAATTGATTTGGTTCTGTAATAGCCATTAACATTGCTGTTATAATAATTGTCTGATTGCGCAAAGCCGAGGCCGGCCCTTCCGCCAAAACCTAAACGCGATTTTGTAAACCGGCTGTCTATATTTGCGGAAAATAAAAAGCCTGGTCCGCCTATTTCAGAAAAGAAACTCATTTGCCCTGGGACTGTATTTTTTTGTGCGATTACGAGGGAGCTAATAAAAAAGCAGGAAATAGTGAATAACAGTTTCATAAAGTTAAATGGTTTAGCAGGTTACTAAGTTTTAAGCAATGATTTGATAAATGAGTTTTATGCTGCATTTATAAATTGTTAAATTAGCAGGTAAGTTTTACAACTAAATTCTTTACATCACTAATAGCTATTCTTTCCTGCAACATCGTATCTCTATATCTAATGGTAACGGTATTGTCTTCTTTAGTCTGGTGATCTATCGTTACACAAAATGGTGTACCAATGGCATCCATCCTGCGGTAGCGCTTACCAATAGCATCTTTTTCTTCATAAAAACACATGAAACTTCCTTTGCAGTCATTCATTAATTCTTTGGCAATTTCAGGAAGGCCATCTTTTTTTATTAAGGGTAATATCGCCAATTTTGTTGGGGCAATTTTTGCCGGTATGCGCAACACTACACGACTATCTTCTGTGCCATCTTCCTTTGTCCATTTTTCGTTGGCGTAGGCAAGGCTCATCACGGTAAGAAACAAGCGGTCTAAACCAACAGAGGTTTCCACTACATATGGAATGTAGTTGCCGTAAGGCTTTCCATCTTCTTTAAGATCATTGTCGAAATATTGTATTTTCTTTTTGCTGTATGTTTGATGTTGCGTTAAATCAAAATCAGTTCTTGAATGAATACCTTCCAGTTCCTTCCAGCCGAATGGAAATTCAAATTCAATATCCAGCGCCGCATCCGCATAGTGGGCTAATTTTACGTGGTCGTGAAAGCGTAATTTCTCCGCTGGTATACCAATACTTTCATGCCATTTTTTTCTTTCTTCTTTCCAGAAATTGTACCATTCCATTTGCGTTCCGGGCCGCACAAAAAACTGCATTTCCATTTGCTCAAATTCCCGCATGCGAAAAATAAACTGCCTTGCTACAATTTCATTTCTAAAAGCTTTGCCGGTCTGTGCAATACCAAATGGTATTTTCATTCTGCCGGTCTTTTGCACATTTAAAAAGTTTACAAAAATGCCCTGCGCTGTTTCCGGACGTAAATAAATAGTATCGCTTTCTTCTGATACACTGCCAATCTGTGTGCTAAACATCAGGTTAAATTCTCTTACGTCTGTCCAGTTACAGGTTTTACTGATGGAACATTTTATATTGTTGTCAATAATCAATTGTTTAATACCGGCATAATCACTGCTAGCTAGTAAAGCATCCATGCTTTTCAACAAAGCAAATTCCTCTTCCTTTTTTCCTTCTAATGCCAGAGCTTCGGCGTGTGCCTCAATTAAATGATCAACGCGGTATCTTTTATTACTGTCTTTATTATCAATCATTGGGTCGCTGAAATTATCAACGTGGCCACTTGCTTTCCAGGTAGTGGGGTGCATAAAAATAGCCGCATCAATACCTACAATATTATCGTGTAACTGCGTCATGCTTTTCCACCAATAGTCACGGATATTCTTTTTTAATTGGGCGCCATTCTGGCCATAGTCGTACACAGCAGCCAGACCGTCGTAAATTTCTGATGATTGAAAAATATAACCGTATTCTTTACAATGAGCAATCAGCTCTGCAAAATTGTTTGATTCGTTTGCCATAATGCCGCAAAGATAATGGGATATAAAAAAATCAACTAAAGATTTGAAAGGATTGTTTTTGGGAGACTTAAATTTAGTCCATATTTAGCAGGATGGATTATGTGGTTTGTTCTGTTTGAGACTGACTTTGAATATTTTTCTTTGCATCCAATATGCCTTTATAAAGGGCGTCATTGTCTGTAAGAAACTGCATCAACCTTTCACCAGGGCTTTTGGCGAGCCAAAGAGCTAATTGAATTTCCTGTACGTGTTGTGGAGTATCTGTCATGCTGTTTTTATTATATCAAAGGTATGTAGTTTTAAAGAAGCAATCCACCTATGGATATAGGGCCAGTCTAAATCTTTAATTTTTATCAGTGTTTTTATATCATCTATCTGCAGATTACTTTGTATTTGTTGTATCCAGATAATTTTTGAAATAATTAAATCCTCGGGAGAAACCAGGTATATTTTCAAATCAAGGAAGTCTATTAATTTTTTTCTTTCAAATTCAGCCAAACGATAAGGGTGATTTTTTAAAATAATAAAGTCTGCTTTGTAGCTGCTTCGGTGATCAATAATATTAAACATTCCACTTTTTGCAATCGCTTCATTTACGGAATCTTCATCGCAATAATAGCCCTCTTTAAAATATTCAACCAGCCCTTTTACATCTTTAGGTTGCAAATGAACAATGAAGTCAAAATCCCTTGTAAATCTTGGTAGTGAATAAATACTCATTGCCACGCTGCCAGAAAGCATATAAGGAATATTTTCCTTTTGAAAATAAGCAACTAAAATTTTTAAGAAGTCAATCATTGTAAGGCCTTTTATTCAAACATTTTTATTTTAGTTTATCATTCTCTAAATGACGTGTTGCATCCCTTAAATTTTTTTTCTCAAAATTCTTTTGCAGTGCATTTGTCAAATCTACCCCGGTTTGATTGGCCAGGCAAATCAATACCCACAATACATCAGCCATTTCATCACTCAATCCTTTGCCCTTATCAGTTTCTTTAAAAGATTGTTCGCCATATTCCCGAACCATTAACCTTGATAGTTCGCCAACTTCTTCCATTAATATGCCAAGATTGGTAAGTTCACTAAAGTATTTTACACCAACAGTTTTTATCCATTCATCTACCTGTTGTTGAGCCTGTTTAATTGTAATGTCATTCATAATTCAAATGTATAAAGTATTAGGCTTTAGTGATTATTCTTTATTTTTAGAGTCGATAAAGATCGTCACTGGCCCATCATTTAACAATGCTACTTTCATATCAGCTCCAAATTTGCCCGTAAATATTTTTCTGCCTAAATCATTTTCCAA
>JBGSIG010000093.1:0-11052 GCA_041742655.1 Ferruginibacter sp.
AACATTTTTGCTGTGTTGACCATATTTGTTGCATGCCTGGGATTATTTGGTTTGGCAACTTATACTGCAGAGCAACGTACCAAAGAGATCGGTATCAGAAAAGTTTTAGGGGCAACTGTAACCCAGGTATCAACAATGTTGTCTAAGGAGTTTTTAAAGCTGGTTTTAATTGCATGTTTAATTGCATTTCCATTTTCGTGGTGGGCCATGAGCAGATGGCTTCAGGATTTTGTGTACCGGACAAATATCACTTGGTATATATTTTTAATTGCTGGTGCAGGCGCTCTTTCTATTGCTTTAATAACGGTAAGTTTCCAGGCCGTTAAAGCAGCCCTAGCAAACCCTGTAAAAAGTTTGAAAGCAGAATAAAGAATTAAAAATTAAAAAATAAAAATTAAAAATGATGACTGCATGGTGTTGATTTTTTTATTTTTTCTTTTTGACTTATAGCCTAAAATTTATTTTATGTTCAAAAATTATTTCACAGTTGCTTTTCGCACACTTCGCAGAAACAAGATATATTCTGTTATAAATATAGCCGGGTTGAGCCTCGGCCTCGCCAGCGCTATGCTTATTATTTTATATGTAAAAGACGAAGTGAGCTATGATCGCTTTCATGCCGGTGTAAATAATATTTACAGGGTGGTAACAGATAACAGTGATAAGGACGGCAACAGGCGTAAGGATGGTAATACGGGCTATTTGCAGGGTCCAAAGTTTAAAGAAAATGTGCCGGGCATACAAACTTTTGTTCGGGTACAAAGTGGTGCTGAAGATATGAAAACAGGCGACGAAGTTCATTCCCAGGATCTGCTGTATGTTGACTCATCTTTCTTTTCGGTGTTTACTTTTCCATTGATCCATGGTGTTGCAAACACCTGTTTAAAAAACCCGCAATCAATTGTAATTTCAGAAACGCTGGCAAAAAAACAGTTTGGTACTGCCAATGCTGTTGGTAAAGTCATTATGCTAAAAGGCGATAGTGCATTTGAACCCTACCAGGTTACCGCCGTCGCTAAAAAGGCGCCGCAAAATTCTTCCATACAATTTGATGTGTTGTTACCTTTTAAAGTTCCTGCCGGTGAAGGGGCTGATAGTGAGGCATGGTTCAATTTCTTTTTAAACACTTTTGTGGTGGTGAATACCAATGCAAGTGTACAGCAGGTGCAACAGCAGATGCAAAAATTTTATCTCGAAGATTCAAAAGAGGCGCTTAAATCAATAACCGAAAAGTTTGGCGATGTGGTTGGCACAAGCAATTACATGCTGCAGCCCTATACTGCCATGCACATGAGCACTGAACTGCCGGCACAAAATGGACTTTCAAATGCTAGCAACCCAATGTATTCGTACATTCTTTCGGGCATTGCACTATTTATTTTATTTATTGCCTGTATTAATTTTGTAAACCTCACCATTGCACGATCTGTAAAAAGAGCCAAAGAAATAGGTATTAGAAAAGTTATTGGCGGCGAAAGAAAGCAACTGATCTTTCAGTTTTTAGGAGAATCTTTTTTGCTGTGCTTTATAGCTTTTGGTTTCGCACTGTTATTGGTGTGGACTGTTTTGCCGGTGTTTAATGATCTCTCTAATAAGGCCTTGGCCATTGCTTATTTGTTCGATGTTAAATTGGTAACTGGCTATGTAGCACTCTTTATTATTACCGGTTTGCTGGCAGGTTTTTATCCTGCATTAATTTTATCATCTTACGATCCGGTAAAAACATTGTACAGCCGTTTTATGCTCGGTGGCAAAAACTATCTTCAAAAATCGTTGGTGGTGTTACAATTTGCGTTAGCATCATTTTTAATTATTGCCACGTTTACAATCTATGCCCAGTTTAATTATCTAACCACTGAAAAATTAGGTTACGATGATAGTAACCTAGTGATTATTAGAAAAGAAAATTTGAAACTCAGCGAAGCTGAATTGCTAAAAACGGAATTGCTCAAAAATCCGGAGATACAAAGTGTGGCACCAAAAAATGGCGGCAATTGGGGTACCGCTGCAAAAGTTAACGGCGACTCTATTATACAATTCGCTTACGAAACAGTGAACGAATCCTATTTACCAACAATGAAAATTCCATTGGTACAAGGAAGAAATTTTTCTACAGATTTTCCATCTGATTCATCAAATTCAGTATTGGTAAATGAGTCTTTTGTAAAAAAGGCCGGATGGAAAAATCCAATAGGGCAGGTGGTTGATTTCTGGTACAGGGAAAATGAAAAATACAAAGTAGTGGGAGTAGTAAAAGATTATCACTTTCAATCTTTAAATCAAAAAATCGGGCCTCAGCTATTTACCATGAAACCGGGCAATGGCCTTGGTATGGCTTTTATAAAAATAAAGCCCAATTCCGAAACTGCAAGCCTTAGACACATTGCAGCAACCTTTAAAAAAATGTTTCCTTTTACACCGTACAGTTTTACTTTTAAAGACCAGGCAAACATAAAGGAGTACGAAGCGGAAGCCAAGTGGAAACAGATCATGCTGTTCAGTGCAACTTTGACCATCTTTATTTCATGTATCGGTTTGTTTGGGTTGACAGTGTTGTCTGCCGAAAAACGAACAAAAGAAATTGGCATCCGCAAAGTGTTGGGTGCTTCGGTAAATAATGTTGTGACAATTCTTTCAAAAGATTTTGTAAAACTGGTATTAATTGCGTTGATTATTTCCATTCCATTGGCATGGATGGCGGCCAATAAATGGCTGCAAAATTATCCATACAAAATTTCATTAAGTTGGCCAATGTTTGCCCTGGCCGGTTCGCTGGTAATAGTTATTGCATTGATAACGGTAAGTTTCCAGGCTTTTAAAGCAGCGGTTGCAAATCCTGTGAAATCATTAAGGACTGAATGAGAATAAAAGCGTGAAGAGCCTGCCTGCCGGTAGACAGGTTTGAGAACGGAGTGAAGGCCCCCTCCGCCCCCGAAATGGGAAACAGGAAGAGTTTCAAAATTTGGAGTGATTGCTGAGCAGCAGCCTGGCTGTGTTTTAGATGAATAGAAAAATGGTGTTGAAATGGAAGATAAAATGTTCGTTGATGGTAGGAAGCGCCGCCTCTTCTCCTGCTGAGCGCAGTTGAAGCACGGAGAAGAGGAAGGGTGATGAGGTGTCCGCTTCTGCACACCAACTGTCCGTAATCGAACACTTTTTTTAATCTGTATCCATGAAACCCTTAGCCATTAAGGCCTCTTCGTTTGGCATAGTCATTGTCATTTTTACATTCAATAATTAAAGTATATTGAAATATTGCCCTGTTGAAGGGAAAATAGCTGTACAATTATTTGTAAAAACAAAAGTTCTGACAATGATTAAAAATTTTTTCAAAATTGCTTTCAGAAACCTGCAACGCAGCAAAGGGTTTTCTTTTATAAATATTGCAGGCCTGGCAATAGGTATGGCAAGTGCTGTGCTTATTTTATTATGGATACAAAATGAATTGAGCCACGATAAATTTCATAAAAAAATAGACCGGATTTACACGGCCAATAACCGCGATAAATTTAATGGAGAGGTGTGGGCCTGGAACAGCACGCCCAAAATTTTGGGTCCTACTGTAAAGCAACAATTTCCGTCTGACGTGGAAGACGTGGTGCGGAAAAACTTTGCAATCTTTTTATTTACTGTAGGGGATAAGCATTTTACACTTCGTGGAAATTTCGTTGACTCGGGTTTCCTGAATGTTTTCACGTTTCCATTACTGGAGGGTAACCAGTCCAACGCACTAAGCGGTAGCTACGATATTGTGATAACCCAAAAAATGGCAAAAAAACTTTTTGGAGATGAGGAGGCCATGGGCAAAACAGTCCGTATTGACAGCGTGGATAATTTTACCGTGACCGGTGTATTGAAAGACCTGCCCAATAATACCGCCTTTGATTTTGAATATTTGTTGCCATGGTCCTACATGAAAAGACTTCACTATGACGATGATAGCTGGGGCAACAATTCTATACAAACCTATATTTTATTGAAGCCGGGTATAGTGCAAAAATCTTTTGATGAAAAAATAAAAAACATCACCATTAGCCATACTGCCAATGCAAAATCACCTTCCACAACGCAGGTGTTTACACAACCATTCGGCGATCAGTGGTTGTATTCAAAAGCAGAAAATGGAAAATATGTTGGCGGACGCATTGAGCAGGTAAAGTTGTTCGGCGTAATCGCCGTGCTTATATTATTGATAGCCTGCATCAATTTTATGAATCTAAGCACAGCCCGAAGTGAAAAACGGGCAAAAGAAGTGGGTATACGTAAAGTAGTGGGTGCACAAAAAGGCTCACTAATTTTTCAATTCATAGCAGAGAGCATCCTGCTAAGTTTTCTTGCCGCCCTGCTGGCTATTTTTATTGTTCAGCTAAGCCTTGCAGGTTACAATACACTTGTTGGCAAACAGCTCTACATCAATTATGGCGATATCAATTTTTGGCTTGCTGCCATAGGGTTCATTTTATTTACTGGTTTGCTTGCGGGTAGTTATCCTGCTTTTTTCCTTTCTTCTTTTCAGCCGGTGAAAGTATTAAAGGGTACATTACAATCAGGTAAGGCTTTGGTTACTCCCCGAAAAATTTTGGTGGTGATGCAGTTTACATTTGCCATCGCCCTTATTATTTGCACCATCATAATAGGGCAACAAATAAGGTATGCACAGGCAAGGGAACTGGGGTATAAAAAGGATAAATTGATGTATACTTTTTTGCAGGGGGACAACGAAAAACATTTTGACCTTATAAAAAACGAGTTGCTTAACTCGGGTGCTGTGTTGGCGGTAACCAAATCTATGAGCCCTATCACCCAACGCTATAGCGATGGCTGGGGTTACACCTGGCCCGGTAGTAAACCTGGTGATGAAAAGCAGGACTTTATAAAGTTTTCGTCTGATGCTGATTTCGTAGAAACAATGGGATTACAGTTGGTGGCAGGTCGCGATATTGATATTAAAAGTTTCCCTACCGATTCTACCGCCATGTTATTAAATGAATCTGCGGTAAAGGTAATGGGGCTGAAAGACCCGGTCGGCACTATTGTAAAAGATGATGAACAGCAACATCATGTTGTGGGGGTGATAAAGGATTTTATTTTTGAATCACCTTATCAAAAAGTGCAACCATTGATTGTTCATGGCCCCGGTGCCTGGTTCAACGTTATACACTATAAACTAAACCCTGCTCTGTCAACAGAAAAAGCAGTTGCAACTGTACGGGGGATATTTGACAAATACAACCCCGGCTATGGCTTCGATTATCATTTTGTGGATGAAGAGTATGCGAAAAAATTTGAGCAGGAAAAACGGAGTGGAACACTGGCCGCACTATTTGCGGGCCTTACCATTTTTATTAGCTGCCTTGGCCTTTTTGGCCTGGCAAGTTATATGGCCCAAAACCGCCTGAAAGAAATAGGTGTGCGAAAAGTATTGGGTGCCAGCGTAACCTCCATCACCGCATTGCTGTCGAAAGATTTTTTGGTACTGGTGATGATTGCGTTCCTTATTGCATCGCCCATTGCATGGTATGCTATGAGCAGCTGGCTAAAATCTTATTCTTACAGAATTAATGTTGAGTGGTGGGTATTTGCTGCTACAGCTATTCTAACAGTTATCATTACGTTGGCTACTATAAGCTACCAGGCGATTAAGGCAGCTGTGGCCAATCCGGTTGAGTCTTTGCGAACAGAGTGAGCAAAACGAAATCCCGATTTTTCTTCGGGATGAAGAGTTTGAGGTCGGAGTAGCGAATGTTGAATGGTTACATTGTTATATTGTTGGGTTACTGAATTAAAAAAGTCCGATGCGCTTGGTGAAAAATAAAATTGAGAAAAAAACGGAGCGGTCGATATATGTTGATTTAAGATATTAAAGTAGATGTGGCAGAGTAAATGTTTATTAAAGGTATTCACCACCGCCTCTTCTCTACTGAGCGGAGTCGAAGTAAAGAAGAAGAGGAAGGGTGATGAGGTAACAGCAGGCAATGGCGAAAAGTAAAACAATATGATATCTATTGGGACTTTGCGAATTAAATAATCCTTCAGGTAACAAATAAAATCAGACATCAGAAATATAATTCCATGTTCAAAAACTATCTAAAAATCGCCTGGCGGAATTTGTGGAAGAATAAATCTTTTTCCATTATTAATATTTCAGGGTTGGCCCTGGGCTTAACCTGCAGTATATTAATTTTTTTATGGGTGAAGGACGAGTATAGTGTTGATGCTTTTCATGAAAATGGAAAGCAGCTTTATACGGTGATTAGCCGCGAATATGTGGATAATAAAATATACGGAAATTATGATACGCCGGGATTATTGGGAGACGAATTAAAACGGGTGATGCCAGAGGTAGAACTGGCATGCAATTACGGATGGGGCAATTTCCTGACTTTTTCTGCCGCTGAAAAAAAAATAAAAGTTTCCGGGAATTTTGCGGGTGCAGATTTCTTTAAAATGTTTTCGTATCCTTTATTGCAGGGAACAAAGCAGACGGCATTAAGCACCCCTGAAAGTATTGCTATTTCTAAAAAAATGGCCATTGATTTTTTCGGAACTGATAGTGCGGCCATCAATAAAACCTTGCGGTTCGAGAATTACAAAGACCTGAAAGTAACTGCGGTGTTCGCAAATTTGCCCGACAATGTTTCAGAGAAATTTGAATATATAATTAACTGGGATCTTTTTGTTGAAAGGCAACCATGGGTTAAAGATTGGGGCAATAGCGGACCAGCTACTTATGTTCAGTTGCGCAAAGATGCCGACCCCGCCAGGGTAGCCGCCAAGCTGCAACATTTTATAAAGAGCTATGATAAAAATTTTACCGAATTAGACAGGCTGGAGTTAGGCTTACAACCATATGGTGAAAAATACCTGCATTCAAAATTTAAAGATGGATATATTGCCGGCGGTCGCATTGAATATGTAAAGCTGTTTAGTTTAGTGGCCATATTTATATTGTTGATTGCCTGTATCAATTTTATGAACCTGAGTACGGCCCGTTCATTAAAAAGAGCTAAAGAAATTGGTGTGCGTAAAGTTATCGGGGCCTTTCGTACTTCGCTTGCTATTCAATTTTTGGGGGAAGCGCTTTTAGTCGTTGCCATTGCAGTTGTTGTATCATTGATTTTATTGCAACTTCTTTTGCCCGCATTTAACAACCTTGCCGGAAAAAATATCGTTGCACCTTTTACTGATTTTCGTTTTTGGCTCTCTGTTGCCGGCATAACTATTATTACAGGATGTATAGCCGGAAGCTATCCCGCTATATTATTGTAGTCTTTTAAACCAATAGCTGTTTTAAAAACCAATATTAAGTTAACACCAGCGTCTGGCCTCTTTCGAAAAGGCCTGGTAGTATTTCAGTTTTCACTATCAATCATATTTATAGTTGGTATGATTATTATTTCGCAACAGGTAAATTATGTACAAAGCAAAAACCTGGGCTATCATAAAAACAACCTTATCTATTTGTCATTGAGTGGAAACCTGGCCAATAGCTATGATGTGTTCAAAAATGAGGCACTCAAAATCCCCGGTATCACAACTGTTACCCAAATGTCGCAGCGGCCGGTGGAAATGGAAAACTATACAGGTGATATTGAGTGGGAAGGCAAATCACCTGCAACCCGGCCCAATTTTACACAGGTTTCCGTGGGCTACGATTTTATTAAGACTATGCAGTCTGAACTTTTATTGGGCCGTGATTTTTCGAAAGCCTTTAACGACTCCGCCAATTATTTAGTCAATGAAACTGCGTTGAGGAAGATAGGTTATAAAGACCCCATTGGTAAGCCGCTTACTTTTTGGGGCATAAAAGGCAGCATTGTTGGTGTGGTGAAAGATTTTCATTTTAGGTCCTTACATGTTCCAATAGATCCGCTGATAATACGGTTGCGGGAACAGGCTAAAAATAATTATGGCTATGCATTGATTCGCACAGAGCCCGCAAAGACAAAAATTGCTTTACAAGGCCTTGAGAAATTACATCAAAAATTAAACCCTGAGTTTCCGTTCAGTCACCAGTTTGCTGATGAAGAATATGCCTATTTATACAAAAGCGAGCAGGTGGTGCAAAAGCTATCTGCCTATTTTTCTTTTTTAGCCATATTCATTTCCTGCATTGGTTTGTTAGGGCTGGTATTATTTACTGCCGAACAAAGAACCCTTGAAATCGGCATACGAAAAATTCTTGGAGCCAGCGTATCATCTTTATTCAGGTTGCTGTCGAAAGATTTTTTACTGATGGTGTTGCTGGCGTTTGTGATTGCTACACCAATTGCATGGTGGGGCATGACTAAGTGGCTTCAGAATTTTGAATACAAGGTGTCCATCAGTTGGCAGGTGTTTGCAGTGGCAGGCGTTGCCGCGTTGGTAATAGCATTGATCACCATTAGTTTCCAGGCAATAAAGGCTGCGATTGCGAACCCGGTGAAAAGTTTACGAACAGAGTAGTTCAATATGAAAATAAAAAGACTTACAACATAAAAATTAAAACTTACAGAATGTTCAAAAATAATTTCACAATAGCCCTCAGAAAATTCTGGCGCAATAAAACCTTTGCTTCTATTAACGTACTCGGATTGTCTATTGGCATCAGTGCAGCGCTGGTAATTTTTATGATTGCTTACTACGAATTAAGTTATGATAATTTTGAACCGGACAGGGAAAGGATTTACCGTGTTGTGTTGGATGCAAAATTTTCCGGAACTGAAGGCCACAGCGCAGCAGTGCCGGCACCGTTAGGCACAGCCATTGAAACGGAAGTAACCGGGGTAGAACAGACAGTGCCCATAATGCAGTTCCAGGGCGATGCTACGGCGAAAGTTAGTTTGGTAAAAGAAGGAACCGACAAGCCCATTGTTTTTAAAAATCAACCTAATATTGTTTTTACAAACCAGCAATATTTTTATGTAGTACCTCATAACTGGGTAGCAGGTTCACCTAAATCATCTTTGCAAAATCCATTTACAGTTGTTCTTTCTCAAAGCAAGGCTGCGCAATATTTTCCCTCGCTTCCTGTTGCTGATATTATTGGCAAGCAGCTTACTTATAATGATGACATTACAGTAACGGTTTCCGGCATTGTAAAAGACCTTGATGAAACAACGGCTTTCAACGCTAACGAATTTATTTCTTTTGCCACCATTGCCAAAACACATTTGCAGGATAATTTTATGATGAACGTTTGGAACGACTGGATGGCCTATTCTCAACTATATGTAAAACTATCCAATGGAAGCAATGCATCGCAGGTAGAAACCCAGTTAAAAACGCTCTTTAAAAAATATAACAAAGACGCAGAGAAGGATGCAAGTAATAACATGGCTTTGCGTTTACAACCATTGAGTGATGTGCATTTTAATGGCAATTATGCAGGCTTTAATCAAAGGATTGCAAATAAATCAACGCTGTACGGATTGTTTGCCATTGCTGTATTTCTTTTATTATTGGGCTGCATTAATTTTATCAATCTTACTACTGCACAGTCAACCCTACGTGCAAAAGAAATTGGTGTCCGCAAAACAATGGGTAGCTCCAGGAGACAACTGGTGATGCAGTTTTTAAGTGAAACGTTTTTGATCACCATTATAGCAACAATTATTTCTGTGTTGCTTACTCCTTTGTTATTAAAAATGTTCGCCGGCTTTATTCCACCGGGACTAAATTTTAGATTACTGCAACAGCCCTTTATGATCTTATTTTTAGTATCACTCACTATTGTGGTAAGCTTTCTTTCAGGCTTGTATCCTGCATTGGTGTTATCAGGGTTTAACCCGGTACTTGTTTTAAAGGGAAATTCTTTTGCCAACAGTGGCCAAACACGCAAGGCAGGTGTAAGAAAAACACTAACTGTTTCACAGTTTGTGATTGCGCAGTTTTTTATTATTGCCACCCTAATGGTAAGCAAGCAAATTCACTATTCTTTAAATGCCGATATGGGTTTTAATAAAGAAGCGGTGATTAATTTTGAAATGCCCCGGGATAAAGAAAAAGGCGTGAAGCATGATAATCCATTGCTGAATGAAATTAAATCGCTTCCCGGTGTAGCCGTGGTCAGCACAGGTTTTTTAGCTCCTGCAACTGAGGGAGGTGCTTTTACAAACCTGTCGTATAACAATGGAAAAGAAGACTTAAAACCTCAGACACAGATACGCTGGGGCGACTCGAATTTTATTAAAGTTTATCAAATACAATTATTAGCCGGACGAAATGTAACGGCAAGTGATAGCATAAAAGAATTCCTGGTGAATGAAAGCTATGCGCAGGCGATAGGTTTTTTGCAGGCAGAGGAAGCCGTTGGCAAATATGTTCAATACAACGAAAAGAATATCCCCATCGTTGGTGTGATGAAAGATTTTAATGCCCAGTCATTTCACTCGCCAATTATGCCCATTGTATTTGGAGGAAATAACGGCTCTTTTGTTCATATAAAACTACACCCTAATATTGGTGGAACTCAATGGGCAACTACTATTGCTGCTATACAAAAAACATTTAAACAAATTTATCCGGAAGAAGATTTTAAGTATAGTTTTTTCGATGAAACCATTGCGAAGTTTTATACCGGTGAACAAAAAACCGCCAGCTTGTTGAAATGGGCCACAGGCATGGCCATTTTAATTAGTTGTCTTGGTTTACTGGGCCTGGTAATATACACCACCAACACCCGCACAAAAGAAATAGGTATCCGCAAAATATTGGGTGCATCTGTTATTACCATCATTTCAATTTTATCAAAAGATTTTGTAAAACTTGTAATAATAGCTTTTGTTATTGCAGCCCCTATTGCGTTGTGGGCAACCAATAAATGGATGGAGGATTTTGTGTACAGAACAAGTATCAGCTGGTGGGTATTTGTTGTAAGTGGTGTAGCCATGTTAATACTTGCGCTGATCACTTTAAGTATACAAACAATAAAGGCTGCGGTGGCGAACCCGGTAAAAAGTTTGAGGACGGAATGATTTTGTGAATGGTCAATGGTGAATTGTGAATGAGCGATTAAAATAAACTTAAAACTTACTACTTACAACTTATTACTTATAGTCATGCTAAAAAATT
>JBGSIG010000094.1:0-7197 GCA_041742655.1 Ferruginibacter sp.
CTGCCAGCAAATGCTTCCGTTATCATCGAGCAACATTGCTAATTTTTTAATTACTATTTCGATTTCTTTACTATATTTTTCTAACGATTGTGTTTTCTCATACTCTTTGTCCATGTTATAAGGAGGGGAAGTCATTATAAGTTGAAATTTTCTTTTTTCAGCTATCAAGCTATCTAATTCTTTTCTTGAATCCCCGTGAATATAATTGGCTTTTACAATTTTTTTTCGATGAGTCATATTCAATTTGCTTTGCTTTTGTTTATCCATTATCATTGCTTCAAAAATAGCATTTACAAGATAGATCCTATTTAATACTTATACAACTAAAGTTATTCCTAAATATTTGCTTTTATTCATTATTTTCAAAATATTGATAAGGTCTGGCTACCTCTTCGCTATAAAAAAATTTCCCTACAGGTATGCCGTACAAGCGTGCGACGCAACGATGCTACATAGCAGCACATCAGCCCGGCTCAAAAAAATCACCCACAATAAATAATGATAAGCGTTGCTGCATTATTTTTACCAACCACATGCAGGCAACACAACCAACATACAACACAACCGAAATTATTTTTGAAGGGTTTCAAATTTCGGCACTCACGCATGCTTTTATTTTAGCCAACAGTTCGGCTATGCCGGATACAGGCTCGGGGCGTTTTTTTGGGTTGCAACCGGATGTGATTGAACTAAATGTGGGGAGTTTTAGCAACCCGGGCGGCGGGCTGGTTTTTCCTGCGGTGCTGGTGCAATACAACAAAGACAAATTAATACTGGCTTGTGGCTGTACTACAGGCGGCAATAAATTATGCACTCACCAGGCACAGGTGCTGTACAATATTATGGAGCGTCCTGACCTGCGCATTTTTTTTGATACGGCTTTGCGCCACCGGCAAATAAGGGCCGTGGCACAAAACTATGGCCTGCAAAACGAACTCAACCCCGACGAACATTTTGAACTAAGCTGGAACAACAAAGTAGTAAGCATTACACCGCGGCTTAAAAACCTGCAACCGGTTAATGAAGCAGCACTGCAGCAACTGGCGGCAGATTTATTGCCGGCTAACAACAACCCAGCCTTAACACCCTCAACAGCAGGCAGTACAAAGGTGCTGGTATTGAGCGAACATAAATATTACAAGCACTTACAGGCAGGCCTATACGAAGCTACTGTCGGTAAAGGCGGCAAAATAAAAAATTCACTCAGGCCGCTTGATGTGCCCGAGCTGGCATGGCAAACCAATGAAGTGGCGGCAGTAAAATTTTATACCGGCATTATCAACTTCATCAATAACCACAATAAGGCTCCGCTGGCGGCAGACCTGCAGGCCTTGCGGGCCATTGTACACAACCCGCTGGGGCTGGCGGTTTTTTATCACAAGCCGGAGTTGTCGGAAAATATTAGTGCAGCCGCTTTAGTGCCGGTGCAACTGGCGCTGCTGCAAACAGGTTTGGAACTACAGGTGTACCTGAAGGGCGACTTTTACGAGATCAGCGGGCAAATGGTTATTGGTGATAAAACCTATGCACTCAATAACCTGCCGGTGAAATATGGTTATTTTATTTTGGCAGAAAATATACTGCACCTCGTGGGCAGCATGGACCTGTTGCGGATGATGACTTATTTTATAAAGCACAACAATATTGTGGTACTGCACCAGTCCAAATTTGAGGAGTTTAGAAAAACAATTTTAGCAAGGCTGGAAGACAGCATCCGCATTAACTATGCATGGCTGGTAACTGCCACCGCAGCACAACTGGAAGAAAATGGTTTTGATGCACCACCGCAACAACTGATCTATTTAACCGATGCCGGTGTGCATGTAATGATAAGCCCGGTGATGCGCTATGGCGAAGTGGAAGTGAGTGTGTTGAGCAAGCGGCAACTGTATGCGAGGGATCAAAAAGACAATGCGTTTATTGTTGACCGTGATGAAGTGGCAGAAAATGAGTTTACGGCACTGCTGCTAAAACAACATCCTGATTTTGCAGAGCAGTTGCACCAGCAGGCTTTTTATTTAACCAAAAAACAGTTCCTGGAAGACGCCTGGTTTTTAGATGCCTTTGAAGAATGGGAGGGCCACCAAATAAAAATACTTGGCTTTAATGAAATAGAAAAAAACAAGCTAAACCCCAACAAGGGCAAGGTGACTATAAAAGTTACCAGCGGCCTCGATTGGTTTAATACCGACCTGGAAGTGCGCTACGGCGGGCAAAAAGCAAGCCTGCGGCAATTGCACAAATCCGTAAAGAACGGCAGCAAATATGTTACGCTGGATGATGGTACACTGGGCATGTTGCCGGTGGAGTGGATAAAAAAAATGGCTGCTTATTTTGAGGTGGGCGAAATAGCAGAAGAAAAAATACGCACACCATTCATCAACTTCAGCAGTGTGCAGGCTTTGTACGAAAGGGAAATGTTGAATGACGAAGTGCAACAGCAAATTGAATTGTACAGCAGCAAACTGGCAGGCTTTCAAAACATTGAAACCGTAGCTTCACCCCCAGGCTTACACGCTGAATTGCGCCACTACCAGCAACAGGGGTTGAACTGGCTGAATTTTTTAGATGAGTTTAATTTCGGTGGTTGCCTTGCCGATGATATGGGCCTTGGTAAAACCATCCAGGTAATTGCCTTTATGTTGTTGTTGCGGCATAAGCGTGGCCAACAAACGCATCTAATAGTAGTACCAACCTCCATCATTTTTAACTGGCAGCAAGAGCTGGAAAAATTTGCACCTTCTTTAAAAGTGCTCACCATTCATGGTGTCAACAGGGTAAAGAATAATCATACATTTAAGGAATACGATGTGGTGCTGACGAGCTATGGCATGTTGTTGTCGAACATTCATTTTATGAAGACCTTCCATTTTAGTTATATTTTTTTAGATGAATCGCAGGCAATAAAAAATCCGGACTCGCAACGGTACAAGGCCTGCCGGTTGTTGCAATCGAAAAACAAAATCGTATTAACGGGTACACCCATTGAAAACAATACTTTTGATTTGTATGGACAGTTGAGTTTTGCCTGTCCGGGTTTGTTGGGCAACCAGCAATATTTTAAAGATATTTACTCGCAGCCCATTGATAAATTTGGCAATACCAAACGTGCGGCAGAACTACAACAAAAAGTGAATCCTTTTATTTTACGCCGTACAAAAAAGCAGGTGGCCACAGAGTTGCCGGAGAAAACAGAAATGATCATTTACTGCGAAATGGGGATTGAACAACGCAAAGTATATGATGCCTACGAAAAAGAATTCCGCAATTATTTATTGCACAAACCAGAAGAAGACCTGCCAAGAGAAAGCATGCATGTATTGCAGGGCCTCACCAAACTGAGGCAAATATGCAACTCACCTGCGCTGCTAAAAGACACTGCTTTTTATGGCGATGCTTCCGCAAAAATCGAGGTGCTTGTAGAGCAGATAGAAAGCAAACACCGGCACCATAAAATACTGGTGTTCTCACAATTTGTGGGTATGCTTGATTTAATACGAAAAGAATTAACGGCAAAATATATTTCCTTTGAATGGCTCACCGGCCAAACAAAAGACAGGGCGGCGGCGGTAAATAATTTTCAAAACAATGATGACGTAAGAGTTTTCCTGATAAGCCTGAAAGCCGGGGGCACCGGCCTTAATTTAACCGAAGCAGATTATGTGTACCTGGTAGATCCCTGGTGGAACCCTGCCGTAGAAAACCAGGCCATTGACCGCTGCTACCGCATCGGCCAGGAAAAACATGTGGTGGCCGTTCGCCTGATTTGCCCTGATACCATTGAAGAAAAGATCATGAAAATGCAGGCCAATAAAAAAGAGCTGGTGAGTGATTTGATAAAAACGGATGTAAATATTTTAAAGCGGTTGAGTAAAAAAGATTTGGTGGGGTTGGTGGGTGCGTAGGGTGTTTAAGTACAACATTGTTGGCGTTTTTATTTTGGGGCTTTTGTGGGACTTTTGGGACACCTGCGACACTTTAGCATTTTGTCGCAGGTGCCGCTTTTGTCCCACGATTATGCTTTTACCTACGATTCTATTATTTTTTATTTCTTTTTTCAATTCTTGCTTTGGTCATTCTTTCCCTTAAGCCTCCTTCATTTATAAAGGCTTTCTCCAATGATTTTATTTGCTGACTTAATAGCCATGTTACAATTTTTATGAGGCATATCATTGAATTGGCACAAATTTCAGGTTCAGGATTTTCGATAGCTTTAATATACGTTTGGTAATTGGCGTTGGGTGTTTTATTTAGTTCCCTAAAACGTATTGTTAGTTTATGGTCTTTTTCCCAGCGAGTTAATTTGTTTGTTCTCAAAAAATCCTCATAGTCTATCAACAGTTCTTCTAAGCTGGCACGGGCTACATTAGTCAGTTTAATTTCTGTTTCCTTAGAAGTGGCTGATGCCATACTTGCCTCAGCAATATTTTGTTTGCCTGACCGGGCAGCCTGCACCATTTGGTCAATGGTGCGATCGTATTTTTGAAAGAAGCGCTTGGTAAAATAAGCAGTGCCGTCATAAATAACTTCCGATTTTTGATACGTTATCAGGTTGCGATAGCCGCCGTGAATAGGTATAAAGCCCTCGTTCTTATTATGTTCCATTCTGCATATTTTTTAACCAATACAAGTTAAAAAATACTTCTCCTAAATGCTATAATTTTTTAAAGCCTGATAATGCGTTTTATTTTCTATTATTTTTTAGCAAGTGGCTTTACAGCAATTTCTTTAAAATAAACAACATCATCTTCGCCATGATTTTGTAAACCAATATAGCCTTCATTGGGCCTAATGCCCTTCATTGGTTCAAAATCAAATTTGCGTTGTGGGGTGGGGTCACCTTCTTTGTAATCGGTAACTTTTACGCCATTTACGTATACTAATGTGCGTGGGCCATCAAGGGTAATTTCCATGGTGTTCCATTGCGGTCCGGGTTTACCTGGTTTGGCCAACGGTTTTGTGAGCGAATACAATGTTCCGGTAACATGGTACTCATCTTCGTCCGACCTTTCGGGGTGATTGTCAATCTGCACTTCGTAACCATAAAATACGGGCATCCATTCTTCCAGGGGCTTTATCGGGATGCGTATAAAAACGCCTGCATTACTGTTTTCTTTTTGCATTTTATACACCACTTTAATGGTGCAGTTGCCGAATTTTTCTTTCGTGTAATACAACAACCCCATACCGCCTTTACCATGCAGCATACTGTCTTCAAGAATGTAAGTACCCTTTCCTACATGCTTCCAGTCGGCAAGGTCTTTGCCATTAAATAGTTGTTTCCAGCCGGTATCAGCGGAGTTTATTTTGTTGGTTTGTGCTATAGTATTAAGTGGTTGTAATAACCAAATTATGCCTATAACGATGTACACGGTTTTTAGGAATATTTTTTTTATCATGGCAGCTTTTGTAGTATTTCAATTTAAAATTACATTGGTATTAATGGACTTTGTAATTTACTTCAAAATTGGTATCCGTATCGCATTTGGTGAGCCTTAACTGATTTTAAAAATAGTTGTTTTACATTTGTACTTTGGAACTTTTAATTGTGCTTTAAGTAAAATTATCGAGGCCGCACGATTTAGATAAAGGTTTGATAACGCCGGTAATTACCTCAATAATATATTGTTTAAAGAAGTTATTTCGTGCGTAATTTATTCTCAATAACTGACATTTACAAACCCTGTTCATTAAAGGTGTCACCCTGTTTTAAATCGCCGGTTTCATATCCTTTTTTAAACCAGTACATACGCTGTGCTGATGAGCCATGCGTAAAAGCATCAGGCACTACGGTACCAGTAGATCGTTGCTGAAGCCTGTCATCGCCTATCGCGTTAGCAGCATTCAACGCTTCGTCAATATCTCCCGCATCTAATATATTTTTCATTTTGTCGTCATGATGTGCCCACACACCTGCGTAAAAATCAGCCTGTAACTCCATCATCACAGAATAACGATTGGCATCCTTTTCATTTGACTGCGCCCTAAGGCGGCCTATTTTTGATGCTGTACCCATCAGGTTTTGCACATGATGACCTACTTCGTGCGCTATTACGTATGCCATCGCAAAGTCGCCGGGGGCATGTAATTTATCCTGCATTTCCTGGTAAAATGAAAGGTCTATATAAAGTTTGTTATCGCCCGGGCAATAAAAAGGGCCTGATGCAGCACTTGCATTGCCACAGGCAGAAGCAACCCCATCCCGAAACAAAACCAATGTGGGCTCCGTGTAAGTCATTCCATTATCAGCAAACAGTTCATTCCATACATCTTCTGTTTCAGCCAGCACTACTTTTACAAATTTCGCTCTTTCATTGTCAGCTTTTTCTTCCTCCGCCGTAAGGGTTGTCTGTTGGGTTTGTGGTAAAACCTGCGGCAGTTGCGAGGGATCAACATCTCCACCGCCTAAGAAAGTAGCTATCAAATAAATGATAACCCCTATTACGCCACCACCGGCTGCTAAGCCGCCACGGGATAAACCACGCCGATCGTCTACATTAGAACTTTCTCTTCTTCCTAACCATTGCATACTGATAATATTTAAAAGTAAAAAAATCTTCTTTTCAGTAGAGCTATTAAAAATAATCAAACCAATATTTTTAAAGCACACCTATGAAGGAGTGTGGAATGAATGAGTAATAAATTCCACGACATTTTTTTAATTACAACAGATTTATTATAAAAATGTAGCATTAATAACTGATTTTAACCTGCAATACAAAATGGTACAATAATGGCGTAATGAGTTACATCTTTAACAACTAAAAATTATTTTATGGGTAACTTACTTTACATCGTTGCAGTTATACTTATTATTGGATGGGCCATTGGTTTTTTTGCTTACAGTGCAGGTGGATTAATTCACGTGTTGCTGGTGATTGCCATCATTGCTATTATCATGAGGGTGATAAGCGGAAGGTCGTCTATTTAAATAAATTCGTATTATTTATTTTTTAAAAAGCTGATGCATTTATTTTTAGAGATGCATCAGCTTTTTTTGTTAATAATATTTTCAGATAATTAATACCTTGTATTGTATGAACCAAGTAACAAATTAAAGATTTGGAATTTTAGGTTTGTAGGGATCTTGAAATGAATTTACGCCACGGGTATTTAATTTTCTCCGGTATACTTTGTCCTTGCACGAAACGTACAGCACATCAAAATTAGTTCCGCCAAAGCAACAGTTAGAAGCGC